>JBNMJR010000215.1:0-4491 GCA_050873925.1 Acetatifactor sp. | reverse complement strand
TACGGACGGACAATGCCTGCCTTACTTGCACAGTTCCCAGAAAGCTACCGCGCTGGCCGCTGCCACATTCAGGGAATCCACGCCATGTGCCATGGGAATACACACCGTATCATCGCAGTCGGCAATCGTCTCCGCCGCCAGTCCTTCCCCTTCCGTTCCCAGAATAATGGCAAGTTTTTCGACATTATGCAGTTTCTCATCATCCGGCTGCAGGCTGTCATCTTTTAATGCCATGGCCACCGTATGATATCCCATATTCCGCAGTTCTCCCAGGGTACGCTCCGGCCAGTCCCCCGGCTCCAGAATCGTCCATGGCACCTGAAACACTGTCCCCATGCTGACCCTTGCCGCCCGGCGATACAACGGATCACTGCAGCCTCCCGTCAAAAGTACCGCATCGATCCCCAGTGCTGCCGCAGACCGGAAGATTGCACCTACGTTCGTGGGGTTCACAACATTTTCCAAAACAGCAATGCGTCTGGCATCCCTGCACAAATCTTCCATCTTCGGCAATGCTCTTCTGCGCATGGCACAGAGCATGCCTCTCGCCAGTTTGAATCCGGAAATCTCCGACAGCACTTCATTGGATCCCACATAAACAGGAATCTCCCGGGAGAATTCCGCGATACGCCCCAGGATTTCCCTGCCCTTCTCCGAATCCGCTTCCCGCTGTTCCATCAGAAGTGACAACGGCTCATATCCCGCTGCCAGTGCCCTCAGGATCACATTGGGACTCTCCGCGATGAACAGTCCCGGCTCCGGCTCATAATAATGAAAAAGCTGCACTTCCCTGCGCTCATTATAGATCTCCAGTTCCGGTGTATGCAGATCGGCAACCGGTATTATTTTTATAACTTTCATTCTTCTCCGCCTTTGTATTTGCTTCTTTTTTATGATTATAACAAAAACTACCACAGTAAAAAACTCCTTTTACTGCAGTAGCCTTTCTTTTCGTATTCCGGTCCTTTCTTCAAACCTGCGTATTTTTCATCCGCTGTTTCATTTCATACATTCTCTGGTCCGCAATCCGATGAGTGCTCTCATAGGTGTATTCTTCCTTCTGCATGGTCACAGCCCCATACGCAATGCTGAGCGGATTCCCTTTGACGAACAGCCGAGATGCCTTTTCCTCCAGTTGCCCGATCAGTTCCTCTGCCTCCCGTGCAGTGGTATGATTGCAGATAATGAGGAATTTATCACCGCCTTCCCGAATTGCCGTGCAGTTTCCCGGCAGGCAGTGCCGGAACAATTCTCCTACGAATCCCAGCAGCTGGTTACCATAATCATGACCGTAGGTATCGTTTATCCTCTTTAAATAATTGCAGTCTCCGAGAATAAAAGTGAGTGGAAATTCCGGGATACCGATGACCTTGCCTTCTTCATCCTTGACTGCTTTCTTATGGATCTCATAAAAATAGCTTTTGTCCGGCATAGGAAATTCACTGATATAGCTGCTTTCACCACCGTTACTTATCAGATTCTGATCATCCTCATAATATTGTTTTGCCAGCTCCGGGAATTTCTGAACCTCAAAATCTTGATTTATCCCTTCTGCTTCATCATATTCCCTTCGTCCCTTTTCGTCAATGCTCTGCAGATCTGATTTCTGCAGGAAATTATTAATATTGAAAAGTTTTTATGACTAAAAAGTGCTTATACGAATAACTCGCATAAGCACTCTCTTTGTCATTCCATCCCATACTTTTTCTTCATTTCCTCCAGAATTTTAGGATCTCTCAGTTGTGGGATCTTGACTGCATCTCCACCGGTACTCATCCTGGATATCAATTCCAACGTTTCTTCTCTTCCTTCTTTTCTTCCTTCTTCCCTTCCACACTCCCGTTCAGCCTTGCGGAGCTTCTTTTCTTCTTTTTCTTTGTCATACTCAAATATACTCACCTTGTATACCTCCGCCCGATTATGCTGCAGGAATTCAGCCAGAATCCCTTCGCGAATACATTCTGTTATCGCCAGTTCCACCGCTTCATTCAGCGGCATTTCTTCATGCCAATATAAATGGCATTTTCCAAGGTCACGATCTCCAAATCTTCCGGATTCTGATAATTCTTCCCCGTAGCTGCGCTTTTTCATAGTGTCCTCCTGTTCTCATAGCACCTGAAATCAAGAAGAGACACTTTTCCCGCTTATCCACTTGTCATTCAACGTACTACGCTGTGCATGGTTAATGTGGTGTAAAAGCATAGAATTCATTGAAATGATATAGATGTGTGGATCAGCTCTCGCTGCCGGAATCGTTAGAATATATGCTTTGAAATTATAGTACTAATGTTCTCATTATTTGTCAACAGGAAACCTTAAAACAAAAAAGACCAGTCACATTGTGACTGGTCTCTCATTACTGTTCTGAATTATTCAGCTACGTAAGGCATAAGTGCTACGTGACGTGCTCTCTTGATAGCAACGGTCAGTGCTCTCTGATGCTTTGCGCAAGTACCGGTAATACGACGAGGAAGAATCTTACCTCTCTCAGATACATACTTCTTCAGCTTAGCTGTATCCTTGTAATCGATTACGTTATCTTTACCACAGAATACGCAAACTTTCTTTCTTCTGCGCATACCGCCTTTTTTTCTCATCGGAGAATCGGTCTTCTCAGTCTTATTAAAAGCCATTATTATTACCTCCTATCGGAATCTGTCAGGGCAGAGGCGGGTGTCAGCTCCGCTTGTCACTGAAACTTAGTTAAAGGGTAATTCTTCATCGATGCCGTCAGGGATGTTCATAAAGCCATCACCTGCTCCGGAAGGAGCGGGGGCATTATTACCACCACCAAAGCCAGCGTTCTGGTATCCACCGTCATTATTGCCGGCAGATGCGTTCTTGCTCTCTGCGAACTCTACGTTCTCAGCCACTACATCGGTAGTGTACACACGCTGTCCATCCTTATTGGTATAGCTTCCGGTCTGGATACGTCCTTCCACAACGAACTTTGTTCCCTTGTGGCCGTATCTCTCGATAAACTCACCGGTTCTGCCAAACGCTACACAGTTAATAAAATCAGCATCCGGCTCACCGTCACGCTTAAATCTTCTATCTACTGCTATGGAAAAACGAGCAATCGCTGTTGCGGTAGCTCCCTGAGAATATCTCACCTCAGGATCCCTTGTTAAACGTCCCATAAGAATTACTTTATTCATATTTCGCTTCTCGCTTTCTGTTTATGCCTCGTCCTGTCTAACGCATAAGTATCTGATCACGTTGTCCATGATACGAACACGGCTCTCGATCTCTGCAGGAACAGTGCTCTCAGCTTCAAATCTGATGAAGTAGTAGAAAGCTTCTTTCATCTTCTGAACTTCGTAAGCAAGCTTCTTCTTGCCCCACTCGTCCACTTCTGTGATGTTGCCGCCGAATCTCTCAACCAGAGCTTTGCACTTGTCAACAACGGCTGCTCTCTCATCATCCTCGATCTTAGCGCTAACAACAACGGCTAATTCGTACTTGTTCATGTTAGTTACCTCCTTTTGGTCTCTGGCCCATATTTTATATATGAGCAAGGAATAAAGTGTCTCACGAAGGAACATGATACCATATTCCCGTCCACTTTTCAAGCTTTTTCAACGATTTCTTTCACATTTTTTTCTAACAGTTTTCTTGCGATCATGATCTGGTGTCCACAGCCCAGACATTTCAGCCGGAAATCCGCTCCCACACGGAGTACTTCCCATTCTCTGCTGCCGCAGGGATGCTGTTTTTTCAGTTTCAATACATCTCCTACATTAATATCCATAACATTTTCCTCTTCTTTTCCTATCTGTATCGTCACTCCCCGCAAGCATGTCGCGACAGAGGCTGTGATCCTGTATTATAAATGGTTCGCCATAAAGTCCTTCACTACCCCGAAAGCCTCCCGCAGCAGGTTATTCGGTACGGTAACGGGATAAGTTCCCGCGGACAGTCCCTCTGCATGGGCATAGCCCTGTTTTCTCGCAATGGCCAACGCCCGGAACATATGAAAATTGTTGGTAATCACCACAACACTGTCCTCCGATTTGTTCAACAGTTCTCCGCTGAAGATCAGATTCTGCGTGGTGTTCGTGGAAGCATCCTCCATAAGGATCCGCTCCGGATCGATCCCTGCCGCTTCCAGATATCCGCGCATTCCCTCAGCCTCACTGACAGGTTCATTGTATCCCTGTCCACCGGACACGATAACTTTGGTCTCCGGATTGGCATTCAGATATTCTATGGCTTTATCCAGACGTTTCTGTAACACATAGCTGGGACCGGAAGTCTTCCACTGGGCTCCCAGTATGATCACATAATCCGCACCTGCCTGCGCCGTGGCATGGAACTGGCTGACGATCATCCCTTCTATAATAAGAAGCAATACCATTCCTGCCACCACAAGGCTACGGAATGTAATATGCAGCCATCGGGGGATCCTGTCATATACGTTTCTGTGGGTCAGCACCCAGCACAAAAGACACCGATCACACCCCAGATCAGGAAAAAGTAACTGCCGAAGGC
>JBNMJR010000214.1:0-4541 GCA_050873925.1 Acetatifactor sp. | reverse complement strand
GAACGGATCGCCGTCTTTAAGGGGCTGCCGTCATTGCTGGAGTAGAAGGAATACAAAAGGGAACCATCCTCGCCTACCAGAGCGATTTTGGTCGTGGTGGAGCCTGCATCGATACCGAGGAAGGCTTTGCCCTGATAGGACTGCAGATCTCCGGTAGTCACGTGATGTTTGCTGTGACGTTCTACGAATTCTCTGTAAGCTTCCTTATCTGCAAACAGCGGTTCCATACGTTCTACTTCGAATTCCATCTTGATGTCGGAGGACAGCTTTTTCACCATATCGGACAGACTGATGCAGACTTCTTCCTTCGCATTCAGCGCGGAACCGATGGCAGCGAACAGATGGGAGTTGTCCACGTCAATGATGTGCTCGTCATCCAGATTTAACGTGCGGATAAATGCAGCCTTCAGCTCGGACAGGAAATGTAAAGGTCCGCCTAAGAAAGCTACATGACCGCGGATGGGCTTACCGCAGGCCAGGCCGGAAATGGTCTGGTTGACCACTGCCTGGAAAATAGAAGCAGAAAGGTCTTCTTTGGTAGCACCCTCGTTGATCAGAGGCTGAATATCGGTCTTGGCAAATACACCACAGCGGGCTGCGATGGTGTAGAGGGATTTATAATTTTTCGCATATTCGTTCAGACCCGAAGCGTCCGTCTGGATCAGACTGGCCATCTGGTCAATGAAAGAACCGGTACCGCCGGCGCAGATACCGTTCATACGCTGCTCCACGTTACCGCCTTCGAAATAAATGATCTTCGCATCCTCGCCGCCCAGCTCGATGGCAACGTCGGTCTTGGGAGCCAGTTCCTGCAGGGAAGTAGCCACGGCTACGACCTCCTGGGTAAAAGGAACACCGAGGTGGTTCGCCAGTGTCAGACCGCCGGAACCGGTGATCATGGGGTGCAGCTGCAATTCTCCCAGCTGGTCATAAGCTTTCTTAAGGAGCTCAGACAGAGTTTCCCGGATATTGGCGAAGTGACGCTCATAATCGGAAAATAAAATATTGTGTTCTTCGTCCAAAATAGCAATCTTGACAGTGGTGGAACCGATATCTATGCCGAGAGTTGCGTATTTTTCCTGTGAATTCATGTGATACATCCTTCCTGAAATAATACTAAGTCTTCTTATTTAATGCAATTTTTTCATCAACAAAACATTCTCATTATACGACAAAAAGCACCACAATGCAACGAATAATGGGGGAGTTTAGTTGTTAAAGTTTTGTAAAATGTAACTTAAATTTTTCGGGAAAACTCTGAAAAAAGAGAACGTGCGGTTTACTTATTCTCTTCCGGATGTTACAATCTCGATAGAGAAAAATCAAAATATAACTATTTATGGAGACATTGTTTTATGAGTAAATTCGAAAAAAAGTTTGGAAAATATGCGATCCATAACCTGACCATGGTATTGATCATGTGTTATGTGGCGGGCTATGTGATCGAACTGATGGGCAGTGCGGCCGGAAATAATCTGCTGGGATTTCTGACGCTGGATCCCTATCGGATCCTGCACGGACAGATCTGGAGACTGGTGACCTGGGTGATCGTTCCGCCGGACAGTCTGGATATTTTTACGATTATTATGCTGCTGTTTTATTATAATCTGGGAACGGCATTGGAGCGTACCTGGGGGACCTATCGTTACAACGTCTATATCTTTTCCGGTATGTTGTTCACGATTGTCGGCAGCTTCCTGTGCATGGGAGTGCTTTACCTGCTCACCGGAGGTATGGCAACGGAGACCGCATCCGTGGTATTTTACAGCGGATCCTATGCGTTCAGCACCTACTATATTAACCTGTCCATCTTCCTGGCATTTGCCGCAACGTATCCGGATATGCAGGTACTGTTGATGTTCGTGATCCCTGTGAAGGTTAAATGGATGGGAATTCTGGATGCCATCCTGATGGTCTATACGGTAATTGTCGGCAATCTGTTCACCAAGTTTGCGGTAGTGGCATCACTTCTGAATTTTGTGCTATACTTTTACAGACTGCATCGCAGCCGCATCTCGCCGAAACAGATGCACCGTAAGGCCCAGTTCGAACGGAAATCCAATGCCGGACGGGCGAAAGTCACAAGACATAAGTGCGCTGTCTGCGGCAGGACAGAAGAGGATGATCCGAATCTGGAGTTCCGTTTCTGCTCCAAATGCAACGGCAACTACGAATATTGCCAGTATCATTTATTTACTCATGAGCACGTAAAATAAAGGAGAATTTTTATATGAACAAAGAAGTATTATTCGCCAAGACTCTGGAGCAGGTCCGCAAGACCGCCAAGGAGCAGGGCAACTGTATCAGTGAAGAACAGGTAAAGGAAGCGTTTGCCGAGCTGGATCTTAGTAATGAACAGCTGCAGATGGTATTTGATTATCTGTTAAAACATAAAATCGGTATCGGGCAGCCTATGGATCCCGATGAATTTCTGACCGATGAAGAAAAAGATTACTTGCAGGAATACCTGGATGAAGTGGCAGCGCTGCCGACCTACAGTGACGGTGAAAAACTGGCATTTTCCATTGCAGCCATGGCGGGAGAGACGGATGCGCAGCAGCGGCTGATCGAACTGCATCTGGCAGATGTGGCGGAGATCGCTAAGTTGTATGTCGGACAGGGCGTCCTGCTGGAAGACCTGGTGGGAGAAGGCAATCTGGCGCTCTCCTTCGGCGTGACCATGCTGGGCAGCCTGGAGAAGCCGGACGAAGTCGAGGGGATGCTGGGCAAAATGATCATGGATGCCATGGAAGAATACATTGCCGAACATGCAGAAAATTCCAAGATCGACAAGCGCGTGGAAGACAAGGTCAATAAGGTGGCGGACAAGGCCAGAGAACTGGCGGAAGAACTGCACCGCAAAGTGACCACGGAGGAACTGATGGAAGAGACCGGCATGTCCCGCAAGATGATCGAGGATGCCATAAGAATGAGCGGTTTCAAGATTGAGGATATCGACAACAATGCAAAAGACAGTTTATGAGAATTATAAATACAGCCTGCAGGATACGGCGAAGGTCTACATAGGCGCAAAGTATACCTTTGCGGAACTGCTGGAGCAGGATGAAGTGGCGTTTAAATTCCGCCTGATCGTGGAACGCTATATTTTAGCGGAAAAAGAGGTGGATCCCCAGGATACGTTGGAGACCCATCTGTATTATCTGAAACCGGACAGCTTTCTGGTGAAGATCTACGACCGGATCAAGGCCCGGGTGAAGATCAATATTATCGAGGAGAAAAAAGGGCTTTTCGGCAGAGGCAAAAAGCGTTATGTCACCAGAGAACTGAACATTCGGGAACTGGCTGCCATGACACCGGAGGAAAAAGAGGCGAAGGGCGTCGTAATCCAGGAAATCTCCATGAGCAAGCTGGCACTGGCTGCGTTTTGACAGATTAAACTAAAATCAGGAGATGTAAAGAAATGAGAGTAGAAGATTTATCCACATATGAGATCATAGAGAAACGGCAGATCCCGGACATTAACAGTGTGACCTATCTGTGCCGTCACAAGAAGACCGGAGCAAGAGTGGCACTGGTATCTAACGATGATGAAAATAAGGTGTTTTATATCGGCTTCCGTACCACCCCCAAGGATTCCACCGGTGTGGCACATATTCTGGAGCATTCCGTATTGTGCGGATCAAAGGAATTCCCGGTAAAGGATCCTTTTGTGGAACTGGTAAAGGGGTCCCTGAATACCTTTTTAAATGCCATGACTTATCCGGACAAGACCGTATATCCCGTGGCCAGCTGCAATGACAAAGATTTCCAGAACCTGATGCATGTCTATCTGGATGCGGTTTTTTACCCGAATATTTACAAAAACGAATCTATTTTCCGTCAGGAAGGCTGGCATTATGAACTGGAAGGTGATAACGAGGAACTGAAGGTCAACGGTGTGGTCTACAACGAGATGAAAGGTGCGTTCTCTTCTCCGGATGATGTGCTGGAGCGGGAGATCATGAACTCTCTGTACCCTCATACCACCTATGGCTGCGAATCCGGCGGTGACCCGGAAGTGATCCCGGCGCTGACCTACGAAGAGTTCCTGAATTTCCACCGGAAATTCTATCATCCTTCCAACAGCTATATCTACCTCTACGGTAATATGGATATGGCGGAGAAACTGACCTTTATTGACGAGCATTATCTGTCGGTCTATGACGCTCTGGAGGTGGATTCCGAGGTGACGGAAGAGGCGGCATTTACTACGCCGAACCGTATCGTCAGAGACTGTCCCATCGGCGAGGGAGAGGACGAGGAGGAGAATACCTACCTGTCCCAGAACTTCTGCGTGGGCAACAGCCTGGATCCGAAGCTTTACATTGCGTTCCAGATTCTGGATTATGCCCTGTGTTCCGCTCCCGGAGCCCCTTTAAAGCAGGCATTGGTGGACCACGGTGTGGGCAAGGATGTCTACAGCATCTATGAGAATGGTATCCGCCAGCCTTATTTCAGTGTGGTGGCGAAGGATACTTCCGTAGAAAAAGAACAGGAATTTCTGCAGGTAACGGAAGAAGTGCTGGAAAAGCTGGTAAAGG
>JBNMJR010000213.1:0-4587 GCA_050873925.1 Acetatifactor sp. | reverse complement strand
CATCCTCCCTCATCAGAAGCGTGATCCCGCTCTGATAGCTTTTGATCAATACTGCGTCTTTCATTTTCTCATACCTGTCTTTTTATTTTCTTAATATCCAAAGTCCCACATTCGACGTTCATCTGTCTGTGTTGATCCGGCTCCGGATAGTTACATCTCGTTGGATACTGCATTATCCAGAGTATCCGCAGTACCTGTGATCAGATCATCCTCTTCTGCCAGTCCGTAATAATATTTGATGATATCTCTGGTGAACTGGGCCGCATAGTCTGAAGAATATCCGAAAGGTATTCTCGTGGCAATGGCGATCTCCGGATTCTCATACGGCGCATAGCAGATAAACAGTGCATGGTTCGGCCGGGAAGCCGTCTGCTCTGCCGTACCGGTCTTACCTGCGGCATTTACCGCCAGGTCGTTAAAGTACTTTTTGTTTTCCACCACCTGACGCATTCCCAGGTGGAATGCATCCCAGTATTCTTGTGGCAGATCGATCTGATTTCTCACTTCTGCGTGATACTCTTTTAACAGATTGCCCTGGGAATCCGTCGTCTTGTCAAGCAATGTCAGATTATAACAGGTACCGCTGTTGGCAATGGTAGTGACATATCTGGCCAGTCCCACGGTGGTGTAGCTGTTGCTGCCCTGTCCGATGGCAGAACGTACCGGGTCCTTGGTGGATACATCCGGTGCATATTCTCCGATCTCCACTCCCGATTTATCTGTCAGTCCATACATGTCCGCATATTTGCTCAGGGTATCCAGACCCGCTTCCTCATTATAGCTTCCGGTTCTGGTGGCCAGCTGGTAGCCTACATTGTAGAAGAAGTAGTTACAGGAATCCTTAATGGCGGACGTTACATTTTCATAGCCGTGTCCGGAGATTCGCCAACATCTCGGAGACGGTGTGATCTCAGTAAAGGTACCGACACAGTTCACTCTGGTCTGCAGGTTGATCACATTTTCCATCAGTCCTGCCGTAGCGGATACGATCTTGAAAGTGGAACCCGGTGCCGCCTTATACTGGGTGGCAAAATTCAGCTGCGGGCTGGACTTGTCCGCATTCAGCTGCGCATAGTATTCCGCATCCACGGTATTTGCCATCTTGTTGTTGTCATATCCGGGATAAGACACCATAGCCAGTACATCTCCCGTATTTACATCCGTAATGACTACAGAGGCATTACAGGGATCCAGTGCCAGCTGGGCCGGTGTGATCTCCAGATTATTGATCCGGTTCATCATGAACTGGTATGCCGACAGTTTTCCGGAGTACAGTCCCTCTTCATCCTCTGCGGGAATATCCACCACCTGCTGTTCGCACAGAAGCATGCAGATCTGTTTCCCGGTGATCTTGTCGTTCAAAAGCATATATTTGTAGAAACGTTTCTGGAACTCCGTGGTATGATCGATGGCATTGATGGTATACTCCAACAGTTTATCATAGACTTCTGTGGAATCCGAATATTTGTCATTCAGATCCAGCTTGCTGACATCGATCCAGTTCATGGCAATACAATACTGCAGATACTCCTTTAAGGAGATCACTTCCTCCTTCGCCCAGGCCGTCTGCGTAGCATCGTTATCATCCACCAGTTCCTTCATGATCACGCCTTCTTCCCGAAGGAGGCTTACGATATTGCTCTGGTAGACCTGATATTCCTTGGAAAGCCTGTTATAGGGAGTTGCCCCTTCTGTAAGTTCGTAAGTCAGTCTGTCGTAAACACCCTGCTTATATTCCAGATAAGCGGCATAGACTGCCTTTTCCGTCTCTCCGGCATCTTCTGCCTCGAAATGTTTTCTGTCCAGAATATTGTTGTTGATCATGGCGAAATACACGTCATAGATGGGGATCTTAATAGAAGAACTCTTGGCATTCTCCGGCAGATTAAATTCCTTGGCATTGATGATCTTGCTTGTCACCAGACCGGCCAGTTTCTGCTCGATGATATTATATACCGCTTCCGTAAGATCCTTGTCGATGGTCAGGTAGACATCCGCTCCCGGCTGTGCCTCTTTCCGCTCTAAAATAGTGATCACTTTACCGGTATTGTTCACCACCACTTTTTCGCTGCCCTTGGTACCCTGCAGTGTGGTCTCCATATATGCTTCAATACCGCTCTTGCCTACCACATCATTGATGGTATAGGTATCCTCCAGACCGCCTTCCGCTACCACCTGGTCATTTAATTCTGTCAGTTCATCGGAAGAGATCTTGCCGGTATATCCCAGCACATGTGCAAAATACTTGCTGTCTATATAGTGGCGCACCGTATCTTCCACGATGGACACACCGTCCAGCTGATCGGAGTTCTCCATGATCACCGCCACTGTCTCCGCACTGACATTGGTAGCCACAGTGGTTCCCACATATTTCCGGAAGGAGGTCAGATTCATGGCATACCGGATGGTCACCATCTGCAGCCACTCCTCTTTTGTATAGCCCTTTCCCGGCACGAAGGGGGTCTTGGTATTCTCGGGATCTTCATACTGACCGATGGCAAAGCCCTTGGCGCGGCTTAAGTACTCTATCAGTTCCTGTGCCGTCATGGCCTTCTCTTCTTCACTGAGTTCGTCTATGGTCCTGTATCCCAGCACATCCGCCTGAAAACGAAGCAGCGCCGTGCCATCCACAGAATAGGCATAATCGCCGTCTTCATCGATTACGATCTTAAAATCCGTGATCACACTGTCGCCGTTTTTCTCGATCAGCTTGATCAGGCGATAGACAACGTCATTGACCTTTGCATTCTTATTCCGGCTGGACTCAAACACATCCTCGATTTTCACGGAATAAGCCAGTTCATTCTCTGCCAGTACATTGCCGTTTCTGTCCAGGATCCGTCCTCTGGTACTGGAGATATCCCTGGTCTTTTCGATCTGAAGGATAAAGTCGTTCAGATACTCTTCTCCGTTCACGATCTGCAGGTTAAAACAGCGGTAAAGCAGAACTCCGGCAAAAAAAGCGAACAGTATCATAAGTACTGTCAGTCTGCTGGTCACAATATTAATAATGTGATCTCTAATTTCACGAAACAAATTTCTGTGCGCTCCTTTTTTCCTTCTCCTCCAGCTTCTGGTTGATCTTCAGAATCAGAGGATACAAAATAATCGTAACAACGATGGTGTAAAGTGCCTCCGGCAGGATCACACTTGTAAAATAATACGGGAAATGAAAACGCCCTCTCAAAAGAAACATCAGAATGTAACAAATCAATCCATAAGAAATGTCGCTGACAATAATAAGCGCCAGCGGCAGCTTGATATCCTCCGGATAAAAGATCCGGCTGAATTTCCCGTTAACAAAGCCTATGTACATCATGACCATGGCATAAAATCCCAGGAAACTTCCGAAAAAAATATCACATAAAAGTCCGCAGGAAAATCCGATCAGCAATCCCTCCTTCTCCCCTCTCATAAATCCGAAGGAAGAAGTCAGAATGATCATCAGATTGGGAATGATCCCTCCCATTGCCAGACCGTTAAATACACTGCACTGCAAGACAAAAAACAAAAGGATCAGAAGAACCACTACGATCTTGCGCAGAAAGCTGCTGTTATTCTCCATCTGCGCCTCCTCCCGGAACCTGCTGTTTCTTGTCCGTGATCACCAGCACCTCACTCAGATGCTCAAAATCCACCACCGGAGTCAGATAACCGGACTTCGTCAGATTGTTGGTATCCTTATTGATGGTACTGATATAGCCGATCAGAATATTGGGAAGATATTTATCACTGATATCGGAGGTAACCACCTTATCTCCCTCTGCCACCGCATCCTGGCTGTCCACCAGTTTGCTGAAAGGGATCACTCCCTGGGCCATCATCTGCAGATCTCCGGATACGATCAGATTGTCACCCGTGGCAAGTGTCATACCGCTTACATTGGAATTGTCGGAAATAATGGAAGTCACCCGGGACCAGTTCGGTCCCACGGAAGTGATACGTCCCACCAGGCCGCCTCCGGCGATCACATTCATGTCATCCGCCAGACCGTCGTTGGATCCTTTGTCAATAACAAAGGAAGAATACCAGTTGCCGGAATCTCTGCTGATGATCCGGGCTCCGATCTTATTGTAGTCTCCGTATTCTTCATCCAGTTCCAACAGGCCTCTCAGTTCATTCAGTTCATATTTGTCCTGCTGCAGCAGAGTGTTCTCTTCCGTCAGGGAAGCCACCTGCTCCTTCAGGGCACTGTTCTCCGCTAAAAGTGTCCGGATCTGTACCAGTTCATCGGAACGGTTCGCCAGCCACTCTCCGGCCTTGGCGATTCCCTGCTCAAAGGGTACGATCACATATCCGACCACTCTGTTAAACGGCCGGTTAAATACATTGGTTCCAAAGGTCACCAGCATCATGATGGTGCACAGGATAGTTAAAATAAAAAGGAGATATTTACTCGGTAAAGTAAACCTCTCCCCTTTTCTTTTTACGACTGGGCTCATTTACTCATCCCTTCAATTGCATAAGCTACCGTTTTATAGTTATCATCCTTGATGATCTTGGCAAGCCCCGTTGCCACACTGGTCAGAGGATTCTCAGCCACATTCACATGCAGGCCGGTGCCGGTTGCCAGTCTCTCCGCCAGAT
>JBNMJR010000212.1:0-4617 GCA_050873925.1 Acetatifactor sp. | reverse complement strand
TTTAAGATAACACGGAGAGGTTTCTGACGAACCTTGTTTGCCTTTTCTGCGATACCGATAGCGCCTTCTGCTGCTGCGAAAGATTCATGTCCTGCTAAGAAACAGAAGCAGTCTGTATCCTCTTCCAGAAGCATCTTGCCAAGGTTTCCGTGACCCAGACCAACCTTACGGGTATCTGCTACGGAACCGGGAATACAGAATGCCTGAAGACCCTCGCCGATTGCGGCAGCAGCCTCGGAAGCCTTCTTGCAGCCCTTCTTGATCGCGATGGCAGCGCCTACGGTGTAGGCCCAGCATGCATTCTCAAAACAGATGGGCTGGATCTTCTTTACCTGCTCGTAAACGTCCAGACCTGCATCCTTTGTGATCTTCTCTGCTTCTTCGATAGAGGAGATACCATAGCTGTTCAGTACAGCGTTGATCTTATCAATACGTCTTTCATATGATTCAAATAAAGCCATTTTTTCTGTCCTCCTATATCTTACTGTTTTCTGGGATCGATGATCTTAACTGCATCGTCTACACGACCATACTGGCCCTTAGCCTTCTCCCATGCAGTGTTGGCATCGTCACCCTTCTTGATGAAGTCGGTCATCTTGCCAAGGTTAACGAACTGGTAACCGATGATCTGATCATCCTTGTCCAGAGCGATACCGGTTACATAACCTTCTGCCATCTCCAGATAACGGGGACCCTTCTTCAGAGTACCGTACATGGTACCAACCTGGCTTCTTAAGCCCTTACCGAGATCTTCCAGACCTGCGCCGATGGGCAGACCTTCTTCAGAGAATGCACTCTGGGTACGGCCGTAAACGATCTGTAAGAACAGCTCTCTCATAGCGGTATTGATTGCATCACATACAAGGTCAGTATTTAAAGCTTCCATAACGGTCAGACCGGGCAGGATCTCAGCAGCCATAGCTGCGGAGTGAGTCATACCGGAACATCCAACGGTCTCAACCAGAGCCTCCTGGATGATACCTTCCTTAACGTTCAGGGTCAGCTTACATGCACCCTGCTGAGGTGCACACCAGCCCACACCGTGAGTCAGACCGGAAATATCCTTAACTTCTTTTGCCTGCACCCATTTTGCCTCTTCGGGAATGGGAGCACAACCATGATGTACGCCCTGTGCAACGGGACACATTTCTTCAACTTCTTTTGAATAAATCATGTGAAATCTCCTTTCAATATGTACTTATAATACTATTGATAAAATAATATCATAATGGTCGTGTTCATTCTCTCATATTTCCTTTAAAAAATCTAGAGGTTTTGACAATTTTTTTCAATAGTTTGTATAAAAAAGCACCTTGTCTCCCAATGAACTGCATGGGAAACCCGGTGCTTTGTGATTGTTGAAAATCAATTATCAACAGCTTACCAGCTCTTGATAAAAGTATCGATGTAGTTGTCCAGACACTTTTTAATAACTTCAATCGCTTCTTCTCTGTTGCCCTTTTCATTGACCGCGGTGGTCTTGTTCTCCAGAGCCTTATATACCGTGAAGAAATGCTCCATCTCATCTACCACATGGCTGGGCAGCTCGGAAATATCATGATAGCAGTTATAGTTGGGATCATTGAAAGGAACCGCAATGATCTTCTCATCGTTTTTGCCGTTGTCCAGCATGGAAATGACACCGATGGGGTACGCTCTTACCAGTGTCATGGGCTGTACCGGTTCGGAACACAGCAACAATACGTCTAACGGGTCACCGTCATCACCGTAGGTTCTGGGAATAAAACCGTAGTTAGCGGGATAATGGGTGGAGGTATGCAGAATACGGTCCAGGATCAGAAGACCGGTATCCTTATCCAGTTCATACTTATTCTTGCTGCCCTTGGAGATCTCGATGACACAGACAAAGTCTGTGGGGGTGACTCTCTGGGTGCTCATAGTGTGCCAAATACTTCCGTTTACTTCTTTCATAAATCTTCTCCTCTTCCTCTATAGTTATTTCCGACAGATGCCATTGGCATACAGACCAGACATCCGGCCGGAGAATACGCAAATAATTAAAAACTATCCGCGGATCTGACCGTTTCCGTGGATCTTGTACTTATAGGAGGTCAGCTCCTTTAAGCCCATGGGGCCTCTGGCATGAAGTTTCTGGGTACTGATACCGATCTCCGCACCGAAGCCGAACTCAAAGCCGTCCGTAAAACGGGTGGAAGCATTGACATAGACACAGGCCGCATCCACTTCATTTAAGAACTTTTCCGCTGTCTCCGCATTTTCCGTTACGATGCATTCGGAATGTTTTGTATTGTAACGGTTGATATGGGCAATGGCCTCTTCCACACTGTCCACGGTCTTGACAGACAGAATATAATCCAGATATTCCGTGCCGTAATCTTCTTCCGTAGCGGGAATGCAGTCCGGCAGGATCTCTCTGGTGCTCTCGTCTCCCCGCAGTTCCACATTTTTCGTCTTCAGCGTCTCCGCCATCTTCGGAAGGAATTTATCCCGGACGGCACGATGTACCACCAGAGACTCACAGGCATTGCAGACACCGATTCTCTGTGTCTTGGCATTCATCAGAATTTTTACCGCCATATCCACATCTGCGTCCTTGTCCACATAGACGTGACAGTTGCCGGTTCCGGTCTCTATAACAGGAATCGTACTGTTCTCCACCACGCTGCGGATCAGTCCCGCGCCGCCTCTGGGGATCAGCACATCCACATATTCCTTCATCTTCATAAACTGTGCGGTGACCGCCCGGTCGGTATCCTCGATCAGCTGTACGGCAGTCCCGGGCATGTTACAGGCATCCAGAGCATCCTGTAATACCTTGACAATCGCAATATTGGAATGGATGGCATCGCTGCCTCCTTTTAAGATCACCGCATTTCCCGTCTTAAAGCATAATCCGAAAGCATCCGCCGTCACGTTGGGACGGGCCTCATAGATAATGCCGATAACGCCTAACGGCACTCTGACTTTATCGATCTTCAGTCCGTTGGGGCGTTCGAAATGTTCCATAGTCTCGCCGATGCAATCCGGAAGATCCGCAATCTGCCGAAGTCCCTCTGCAATCTGCGCAATTCTCTCTCCGGTAAGCTTCAGCCGATCCAACAGTCCCGGATTCATACCGTTATTTTTCCCGTTTTCCAGATCCAGTGCATTGGCTACAAGGATCTCATCCTGTCTTTTGCACAGGTATTCTGCCGCAGTCTGCAGTGCCTTGTTTTTCTCTTCTGTAGTAAGCTTCTGCAATACATATTTGGCATCGCAGGCATTTTTTCCCAGTTCTAAAAGCTCAGCCATTCCTTCTCCGCCTTTCCAAAAACAAAGAGTTTATACCAAAATCACCTGATAGGGCTTTACATCTGTGTCTTCCACAGGAACACTTTCGACCAGCTGACAACGAAATCCGACAGCAATACTGCGAAGTCTTAAGGCTTCCTTGTCTGCCAGATACCGGTCATAAAATCCGCCGCCGTATCCCATCCGGTTGCCTAAAGGGTCAAATACGCTTCCCGGCATAAGCATCAGACATTTTGTTGCCTCTTCGGGAGCATATTCATAGCTTTCCGTATTGCCTTCCGGCTCCGGAATTCCTTTATAACCTTCTTTCAATTCGTCCAGGGAATGAATCCGGTAAAACCGCATTTCCTGTCCTTCCACCTTCGGAACATAGACACGTTTGCCATCCTGCAGAGCATTCTCCAGAATCTCTGTCGTACAGATCTCGCTTCCGTAGCTGACAAAGCAAAGGATCGTATCCGAGAGGTAATACCACTGGTGTCCAAGGATCCGCTCGGTAATGAGAAGCTTTCCTCTCTCCCGTTCCGGATCCGTCAGTGCGGCTCTGCGGGCCAGTACTTCCCTGCGCAGTTTCTTTTTCAGTTCTTCTGCGCTCATTTTTTCTTTTTATAGGACGGTTTTAATTTTTCAATAGTACCGTCCGGCCTTTCGATTTCAATGTTGTCCAGCTGTGCTTTCATGTTACGCTTGATGCTGTCCACGTATTCCTGTCTGAGAATGGACTGTTCCAGCTTTTCTTCGTCTGTCAGCCCCTCATTCTGGGATTTATGATAAAGCTCATTGATACGCTTTATTCTTTCATCCATATTCATAATGTGTTCCTCTTTTCGTTGACATATTGTCACTGATTTTTGTGCAGATTCTGTACAAATTCCGGCAGATCAAAACTTTCGTCCTTATGCGCTACAAATAATGTCCCCTCATTCTCACCGGATAACAGACGATGCAGGACACCGATATCTTTGCTGTTGGCAATGATCATATCCACATCCGAACTGGTGGCGATCTTCGCTGCAATCATTTTGGTGTTCATGCCGCCGGTACCCACATTGCTGCCGGTGCTGGCCTTGCCCATATGCATAAATTCCTCCGTAAGCTCATCCACCTGTTCGATAAATTCTGCATCTGGATTCTGTCTGGGATCATCGGTATAGAGTCCATCAATATCTGACAACAGGATCAACAGATCTGCATCGATCAATGCTGCCACAATGGCAGACAGGGTATCGTTGTCACCGATCTCGATCTCATAGGTTGCTACCGTATCATTTTCATTGACAACGGGAATTGCTCCCATTTTCAGCAGCTGGGTGAAAGTATTGTGGGCATTGTAACGGTTCAGGT
>JBNMJR010000211.1:0-4632 GCA_050873925.1 Acetatifactor sp. | reverse complement strand
CGATCACGCCGATCCGAAAAAGATCCTCCGGATCGTAGCCTCTCCCCAGAAATCTTTTTACAATATGATGTACCAGCCCCAGATTTTTCTCGATCAGTACTTCTCTCGCTTCTTTATCTCCGCTTTGTGACTTTCCGATGAGTACTGATACTTCTTCCATGCCTCAGTCCTCTTTTCCGATCCAGTCTCCGCAACGCATTTTCTTCCACATATGTACTCTCGTGCCCTTGCCGGGAATGCTCTCCACTTCCAGATCATCCATGAAAGCTTCCATAAAAGCAAATCCCATGCCGGACCGCTCCAGCTCCGGTTTCGTGGTAAATAACGGCTCCATGGCTCTGGCCACATCTTCGATTCCCTTGCCCTGATCCGATACCTCGATGGAAAGAGTATCGTCCTCCAGAATGCAGTGCAGCCTTACCTTTCCCGGATGAATGATACTGTAAGCGGGACGATTCTCCCCGTGTCTGGTGTAACCGGACAGATTCTCATAGCCGTGGATAATGGCATTGGTCACTGCCTCCGATACCGCGGTCTTAATATCCGCCAGTTCTTCCAGTGTCGGATTGAGGTGGGTGATGAACGCTGCCACCGCCACTCTGGCAAAGCTCTCATTGCAGGAGACCGCATCAAAGACGATCTCCATTTCATTCCGGTTGCCCTGTATGTTCTGCTGCAAATGTTCTTTTCCTTCCGTCACCTGAACGTTTTCCCTCTCTGCTACCATGTTCTCCTCATTTCTGCGCCTAATATTGCACTGTTTTTCATATTTTTTTGAATGATTTCTTTCATTTTTCGACAAAATCTTCTATTTTCATTTTATCCCGGCAGGATCTCTACGATCTTGTGAAGCCCGGACATGCGAAAGATTCGCTGTATCTGCCGGTCTGCATGAATTGCATAGACATGTCCGCCGAAGCAGGAAATCTTGCGATATCGTCCCATGATGATGCCGATTCCGGAAGAATCCATGAACCGGGTATCCTCGAAATCAAACACTACATTTTCCACATTTTCCCTGACTAAGAGCCTGTCCGCCCCCTCGCAGATGTAGGAGGCTCTGTGGTGATCCACTTCCTCCGGCATGCGCACCATCAGGCAATTATCAATGATCTGAAAGTCTTCCATATTTCCTCACATTCCGCTGTTTTCCAGCATTTTTTTGCAATAGAAAAGAGAACCTGCGCCTTTCGCAAGTTCTCTTTCGTGTGTTGTGTGTCATTGTCTGACGGTATGTTGTTCTTCCCTTACTGTGCCGTATTCTCTGCCAGCTGGGAACGATATCTCTGGGCACTTCTGGCTGTCTCCGTATCCGGGAACAGCTCTATGATCTTGTCATAGGTGGTGATGGCATTCTGGGCATCGTCACTCTTACGGTAAGAGTTGCCCAGGCTCAGCCAGGCATCCTTGTTGGTCTCATCGTAGATGACTGCCTTGGACAGGTTCTCGATGGCCGTCGCGTAATCCTCGCTGCGGTAAGCATTGTAGCCTGTCTCATAATACTGCGCAGACAACTGGGGACCTATCAGCCCAAGCAAAGTCTTGTACAGCTTCTGGAATGCTTCGGAAGTGCTGTCCACATCCACAGATGAGGAAATGCTTTCCAGATTGGCTGCCGTCTGGGCAATATCCTGGGTCTCCAGATAAGTGGTGGCTGCGGCTAACAGACTGTCGATGGTCTGCAAGGTACCGTCGGTTCCCACATACCCCTGCAGTTCCTGATTCAGGGTATCGTTCTCCGTCTGCAGTGCCTGCATCTGGGTCTCCAGTTCCTGGATCCGGGAGGTCTTGGTATCTAACTGATTGCCAATATCAGTGATGGTCTTCTGGGCCTCATTGTTGGCATTGGATACCGCTGCCGGAACCACCAGAAAATACATCACGGCCAGACCGATGATCAGACCGATGGCAATATTGATCAAGGAAGAGAGGCCTGCACTCTTCTGCTCCTTCACATTGAGGGGCTGGATGATGATCTCATTGTCACTCTGGTAGCGGACCGCATCGTCCTTCTTCCGCCGTCCGGTCTGCTTGCCGTTCTCATCCGGAGCCAGCTGCATCTCGACTTCCTTCAGATACCGCAGGGTCAACGTATTGTTGCGGTCGATGTCCATGCATTTACGCAGTTCCCGCTCCGCTCTGTCCCACTGTTCGCTGTCCATGTAGAGCAGCGCCAACAGCTGATGTGCCCGGATGAACTTCGGGTTCAGGGACAGTACCTTTTTCAGCTGTATGATGGCCAGATCCTTGCTGTCCTGATTGCAGTAAGCCAGTGCCTGATTGTATTTTTTGATGGTCTGGTTAATGGCATCCAGACGGGAAGCATTGGACTGTAACATATTGATGTAGTCATCCGCAATATTTTTCTCGGGACGCATATTTTTGCTGATGACCCATTCGCTGAGGGCCGCAACGACCTCTCCGGTCTCAAAATATACCAGTCCCAGAAGATTTCTGGCTTCGATATTGTTCTTATTGAATTTCAGGCTCTGCCGTAAGCTGTTGATCGCACCTGTGAGATCCCGTACTCCTGCTTTCTCCAAACCGTCATTATAGAAACGGTTGGACATGCACATGATCTTTTTGTAGAGGGATACATCTGCTCCGCAGGACGTACAGAAATCGTGCTCTGACAGATGGCAGCCGCAGTTATAACAAAACATGCTCTCCCTCCTTATTTCTCTTCTTTTTCTTCGGATTCTTTTATCATTTTCACCAGCAGATCCGCCGCGTCGGTCAGATCCTGATTGTAGATGGCTTCCTCAGCGTCTTCCACTTCCAGACTGGGATGAAATTTCTTCAGTTCTTCTTCAAAATTGATCATGGTCCAAAGACTCCTTTATTTCCCCGACAAGATACAAGCTTCCCGCGATATAGAGCCGTTCTCCGGGCTGTCTGCCCGAGATTTCCGTCCGCAGTGCCGTATCCGCTTCCGTATACATAGTAAACCAGTCTTCCGGATAAGCTGCCAGAACACCTTTCAGTTCCTCCAGAGAGGCTGACCTTGCCGTCCGCATATGGGTAAAGGCGATCCGGTCGAACAGTCCCGACGTTATCACCCGCTGTATCATATGCCGGCAATCCTTATCCGCAGCCACGCCAAACAGCAGTCTCCTGCCTCCGGTGCAGCCGTCCTCTGCCACGGTATCCAGAAAAGCCCGGATGCCGTCGTCATTATGCGCACCATCCACATACACTTCGGGAAGCACTTCTTCCATACGTCCCTGCCAGAAGCAGCCAAGGATTCCCTGACGGATTTCCTCCTCGGTGGGGCATCCGGCTCCGACACAGAGTCTGCCAGTTTCCTCCGTATCTGCACTGCGAAACAGCACTTCCACGGCCCGCACCGCCAACGCCGCATTTTCCATCTGGTAGCGTGCAATGGTATGCAAAGTAAGACTAATATAATTATAATACTCAGAGCGCAAGGAAAAATCAATGTATTTCTTCCGAAATCCGAGGAAAGTATAGTCCTTTTTCGACACCGGTATCTGCATCACACCAAGTTCTGACGCTTTGCGGCAAATTACCGCACCGGCGTCCGCATCCCCATCCAGATACACCACAGGGACGCCGGGGCGCAGGATCCCTGCCTTTTCCGCAGCGATCTTGGCCGTGGTATCTCCCAGATACTGTACATGGTCCAGACTGATCCTGGTGATGACGGTCAGGAGCTTGTTGTCCACGTAGTTCGTGGCATCCAGTCTGCCGCCCAGACCGGTCTCGATGATACAGTAGTCCGGTTTTTCTTCTGCAAAACAGAGTAGAGCCATGCAGAAAAGATATTCATAAAAATTGAGTTCGAATTCCGGGGTGCTGTTTTTTTCCGTCAATTCTGCATCGGAATTTACCATTTGCAGACCGTCCCCTACTGCAAGAAATGCCTGTAAAAAAGCTTCCTCGGAGATCATTTTCCCGTCCACCACGAAACGTTCCCGCATGTCCACCAGATGAGGTGAGGTAAACATGGCGGTCCGATAGCCCGCTGTTTCCAATATAGAGCGCATATAGGCGCAGACCGATCCCTTGCCGTTGGTGCCCGCCACATGGATGAGGCGTAAGTCCTGTTCCGGATTTCCTATTTTTTTCAGAAACCACCGAAGGTCTCTGGTGTCTTTCGGATCCTTTTTGACAGTAAAGCGGGGCATACCGTCCAGATATGCCACCGCTTCCTTAAATGTTGTAATATTCATACGACTCTGATTATGCCAACTGTTCCAGGCGCTTTGTCACCTGTTCCATCATCTGCTCGTATTTTGCCAGCTTTTCTTTCTCCTCGGCGATCTTCGCTTCGGGAGCCTTGGACAGGAATCTCTCATTGGACAGCATTCCCTTGGAACGAGCCAGCTCGCCTTCCAGTCTCTTCTGCTCCTTCTTCAGTCTCTCGATCTCCTGGGCGATGTCGACCAACTCCGCAAACGGAATATACAGAGTAGCACCGGGGATCACTACGGATACTGCATCGTCTGCAATACCGGTCTTGTCTGCCTGGATCATGATCTCATTGGCATAGGCAAGACTTGCGAAGAACAGCTTGCCTTCCTCGAAGATCTTGCGGATCTCTGCATTCTCACTGACCACATAAACGCTTGCCTTACGGCTGGGTGCCACGTTCATCTCGGTACGGATGTT
>JBNMJR010000210.1:0-4645 GCA_050873925.1 Acetatifactor sp. | reverse complement strand
TTTCCAACGTGGTAGATATCACGAACTACATTTTAAAAGAGCTGGGTCAGCCCATGCATGCATTTGACTCTTCTTACATTGAGGGCAATGCCATCCATGTAAGACGTGCTCATGACAAAGAAAAGATTGAGACTTTGGATGAGAAAGAGTTTGAATTAAATGAGAACAACCTCGTTATCTGTGACGGTGTGAAGCCCGTAGCTTTAGCAGGTATCATGGGCGGTTTAAATTCCGAGATCCGCGATACCACAGAGGCTGTCATCTTCGAGTCCGCAAAATATGCAAGAGACAACATCCGTAAGAGCTCAAGAGCACTGGGACAGTCTTCCGAGTCCTCCCAGAGATATGCCAAGGGCGTGGATGAGTATGCTACCGTTATGGCCAGCAAGAGAGCCCTGCATCTGATCGAGGAACTGGGCTGTGGTAAAGTATCCTCTACTCACGTAGAAGTCAGCACCGGCAACTCCACCGAGCCTACCGAGATGAAGGCAAGCATCAAGAAGGTGAACGGTGTATTAGGTATCGAAGTGCCTACCGCTGACATCGAGAGAATCTTAAAGTCCCTGAATTTCCAGCCTGTCATTAACGGGGATGAGCTGACCATTCAGGTACCCGCATACCGTGAGGATATGGAATCCTATCCTGATATTGCAGAGGAAGTCATCCGTATGTATGGTTATGACCATGTAACCCCTACCTTCCTGAAGGCAGCAGCTGTGACCAGCGGCGGTATGAATACGAAGCAGAAGACGGAGCTTAAGATCAAGAAAGCACTGTGTGCTCAGGGCGCATTTGAGGGCGTACATTACTCCTTCTTCTCTCCCTCCGATCTGAACCTCTTAGGTCTGCCCGAGGATGCACCGGAGAGACATGCGATCCGCCTGATCAACCCGATCAATGAGGATCTGTCCTTGATGCGTACCACTCTGGCTCCCCAGATGATCCACGCGATTGCCCGCAACCAGAAGAACGGCTGTCTGGAAGGCAGAGTATATGAGATCGGCAATAAATTCATCCCTAAGGATCTGCCGCTGACCGAGTATCCCGATGAGAGAGAGACCATCTGCATCGGTATCTGGGGTAAGGAAGAGAGCTTCTTCACCCTGAAAGGTCTGGTAGACACCGTAGCAGAGACTCTGTTCATTGATTTTGAATATGTAGAGGACAAGAAGACCTTCCTGCATCCTTATCGTACCGCTAAGATCCTGTACAACGGTGAAGAGATCGGCTACCTGGGTCAGCTGACCTACGAGATCCAGAAGGAAGAAGACATGCGTGAGTCCGCATACATCGCAGAGATCGATCTGAAAGCCCTGCGTCCCGTATACGGCAAGGTTCCCACCTTCACACCGATCTCCAAGTTCGCAAAGGAGACCAGAGACCTGGCACTGGTAATGAACAAGTCTGTTACCTGCGGCGAGGTAGAGAAGGCAATCGCAGAAGCCAGCAGCTTCGTAGAGTCCGTAGAACTCTTCGATGTCTACGAGGGATTACAGGTAGGACCCGAGAAGAAGTCCATGGCCTTCACCGTAACCTTTGCTCCGAAGGAGGAAGAATTCACCACAGAAGCAGTAGACGGCTATGTGAAGAAGATCCTGAAGAACTTGAACAACAAGCTGGGCGTTGAACTCAGATCATAATATGATAACTATTCAGAACCATGTAAATCCTGACAAATGGACGTGGACATATGACAAAAACTCTCCGAAAGGGGAGTTTTTTGTAGTAAAATAATAGAAAGGAATTCATGGATTTCGAAGTCAGCAGGCCAGTAGATGATGCCGGAAATCATTATTATGGAGGGCGCGGATTCCGGCTCTTTTTAACTCACTGATCCTCCTGGCAGAAGAGATCTGCTTTAACTCGCAGAGAGCCTCTTCCAGTGGAAAACAATCAGAATCCAAGGAGAGAGAGGGACAATTTGCCAGCAGAATCGTCCGGAGGGTGTCAGGGGATACTTCCCGGGCAAAGGCCTGTATACTTTTGGGCATTTCATATCCCATGCTGACGAGAAGGATACATAACTTTTCCGGAGCGGATAAATTACTTTTCAAGATCTCGGAAATAGTATCTGTCTCACGGAGGAGGGCGCTGGCGTTTTCCATCAGTCGTGTGTCGTCAGAGAGAAGATCTGCAACGGTGAGGCTGTCAGTACCGGTCACAGGTGTATCAAACGAAACCAGAGAAGGAGACTTCTTCTTCAGAAGATCACACAGATGATTATTCACAGAGAGGTAAAAAGTTGGCATTAAATAGTCTTCTTGAGCGTCCAGGATGACATCAATGCGGAGCCGCCCCGAGAATTTTCTGGACTTTCCTGTAAATTCTGAGAAAAGCCAGAGCCAGGTGTCACTCATACAATCTTCCGGACTCATTCCTTCTTCCCGGAGGGCGGCCAGAAGTGCACCGGTCCGGGCGGACTTTGCCGGAGGCATGAGGAAATAGTATAAAGCAGAGGAAAAAGAATCAAAAAGGGAAGAATTTGATTCCTTTAAATCCATTACAGAGGAAGTACGCTGTTCACGAACCTGATGGATGAGCCGGGATAAAGCAAGGGTAGTATTTTTCATAAATGTATCCTCCTTCGTTATTCACAGTTGGGGTGGTGTTTTGTTTGATGGGTTTATATTACGAAACGGTTGGTTGGACCGGGAGTTGGTTGTGAGTTGGATGGAGTTGGATATTTTAGGGAAAAGGTTGCATAGGAGAAAACAGAGTCATGGCATATAAAGTCCGGACAGAGGGAAGCGTTTATCTGAATCAAGAAAAAAGGATCCGGCTGGAATTTGCACCGGATCCGGAAGATGCGAAGATCGTCTATGAGCAGAAATGTACGGAGGTAAAGCTCTCTGATTTTAAGATTGCCAAGGTGACAAAACAGGTAAGGAAATTCCTCCTGCTGTTATTGTCATATCCGGGGAAAACATTGGATAACGTGGGTCTTTGTGAGGCACTGGATACGGTACGCGCAAATACGGATAGTGCCTGCAGGGAAAATGCAAGATATGCCAGGAAACTTTTGAATCAATGCATTAACGATGATGAGGATGCGGATGAGGGAGTGCCGCAGATCGAAGGGGGCAGAGAGAATGGATACGGTGTCCATACCATTAAATTGCCGGAGGAAGCCGCGGCGGCAAAGACCTGGGTGGATGAGTGCCCGGAGGCGCTTGATCTGGCGAAGAATTACTGGCGACAGTATTCGGTATTCCGCCCGTATAAGAATGTGGGACGTGGGGGGTATCAGGACAATATCCTCTTCCATGAGGTGTATCGGATTCCCGGATTACGGGCGGATGCTTCGGAACAGGACAAAACATGGCGGATGAGCGAGCTTGCGAGAAAGGGGAACCTGGTCTATGTGGAGGCTCCCAACGGCTATGGAAAATCCACGTTGTTACAGGGTATGTTATTGTCCAGTCTGTATGGCAGTCAAAGTGTGACGGGAAGCGGTTCGATGACGGAAAGCGCTTTGAAAATATATGAGGAACTGGCTGCATTCCACAATCTGCCGGAGGGTGCACTGGTGCTGCTATTACAGACGGAAGACTTAGACTGCACGGGCGGAGACGGCATCGAATGCCTCTATGCGTCGAATCTGCTGCATAAGACTTGCGAGTACTCACAATTTGAAGAAATTGTGAGTGATTTTAATGCGAAGAAAAAACTGTTTGTATTGATCGACGGTTATGATGAGGCGGAGCCGGAGAAGCAGGAGCAGGTGGTAGAATGGATCGAGCGGGTGAGCGATGCGGAGAGCCAGCGGGATACCTGTGGAAAAGCAGTGTTCCTGATCGCGGGCCGACCTCTTTACGAGGGGGAAGGGCAGAATCCTATCCTGGGTAGCAGACTGTCGGTGAAAAGATGGCATCTGGCACCGCTGGACCCTGCGGAAGATACAGAGGGAATTGAGCAGCTGCTGACGAAGTATGTCGGACAGCTGCGGAACCGGAAGCCGGATACCGTGGAGCGGACGAAGGAGCGTATCCGGTCGAATCCTTATCTGCGCAGACTTCCTGTGACTCCTTTTATTCTGGTGAAGCTGGTGGAGGATTGCAGCCGTAGTGATCTGGCACCTCATGAGATCATTGACCGGGTTATCGATCAGCTTATGAAACGACAGAAACGTTTTGGACTGAGGCAGCAGGAATTGCTGGGGTATAAGCTTTTGCATGAAGAACTGGCATATAAGATGCTGTCCGTCGGGGAAGAAGGAGTGGATTACGACTATTTCTGCCGCTACGAGCGCAGCTGTTATGACCGGGTAGATGCCTATTTTTCTAAAAAATGGGGAACGGAACTGAAAACGATTACCCCGGAGGATATTTTCACCATTACGGGTCTGTTACAGGAAGATGCCGAGGGCAGAGTTGGATTTTTAAGCCCTTATGTAATGATACGCGAATTCGCAGCAAGGAAACTGACCCGCCTGATGGAAGGGGAAGCATGCAAGGCTGTACTTACGCAGCTAAACGAGATTCCCTGCGAGTATCGTTATGAGCTTCTGACCATGTTTATGGTGCAGCTGATGAAAAAAATCTGCTATGAAGGATATTTTTTCCATGGCTTTTCTACGTATGCAGCAGAAGAAGCCCTGACGATGTTTGAAAATTATATACTGGATCGTTATGCACAGAGCAGTAAT
>JBNMJR010000209.1:0-4651 GCA_050873925.1 Acetatifactor sp. | reverse complement strand
TCATGATATAATGAGCGCAAGAGAGCCAACTTGCTTGCATGATTGGTGCTAACCAAATGGGCACATAAAAAGGACCGGGCGTGTACAGCTCCGGTCCTTAAAGGTGAATCATTTCTCGTTCACCCGGGATCTCACGATGCATTTGCACTGCGGCTCTCGATATATTGTTGTAAGACTTCCGTGACTTCCTCCGGTGCCAGACCGGCATCCTCGATCATGTCACTTACCGCCTCCAGTTCCTTGCGTCTCTTCTGCTCATATAATTCTTCCAGTTCCCGTTTCTCGGATTCCATGCGGATGTTCAACGCATTGATCAACTCCTGTTTTGCCTGGATCTTTTCCTCCAGGGATTTTCTCTGTCCTCTTGGCATATACTGTGTGCTCCTTTCCTTATGGCAGTGCTATCAAAAAGGCCATTCATCAGGGATCACAAGCATAACTTAAGCTGCCGTGATCAGTCATGAATGGCCTGATATGTTACAGTATATGGACAAGATTGTAAAAATATACCATTAAATTTGGTCCACTGCCGCCTTCAGCTTGTCCAGTGCAAGCTCCAGGGTTGCTCTGGGGCAGGCAATATTCACTCGCTGGAAGTCTGCTCCGCTGGGGCCGAACATTGCTCCGCCATCCAGCCAGAGTCCCGCTTTCTCTACGATGAACTGATCCAGTTCCTTGCCGGAGATTCCAAGTTCACTACAGTCGAGCCATACCAGATAAGTACCTTCCGGCTCTACCAGATGGATCCGCGGAATCTTCTCCTGCAGATATGTGCGCAGGAAATTCAGATTCTCGAGCAGATAAGCTCTCAACTGATCCAGCCACTCCTGTCCGCCACGGTATGCTGCCTCACAGGCTACCGCTCCCAACGCATTCGGCTCATCATATCCGGTCTTGTCGATTTCCTTCTGGAATGCTTCCCGCAACGTCTCATTTGGGATAAAAATGTTGGAGATCTGCAATCCTGCCAGATTAAAAGTCTTACTGGGCGCGGTACAGGTCACGGTGAACTCCGCAAAACGGGGATCCACATTGGCGAACACTGTATGCTCATATCCGGGATACACAAAATCATTATGGATTTCGTCACTTACCACGATCACATGGTGACGCAGACAGATCTCACCCAGCTGCTGTAATTCCTCTCTGGTCCACACTCTGCCCACGGGATTGTGCGGATTGCACAGAATAAACAGTTTAATATGCTCCTCTTCGATCTTACGCTCAAAGTCCTCAAAGTCTATCCGATATCCGTTTTTTGCTTCCTGCGTAGAACTTTTTTCATATACCAGTGTATTATCGACAACCTTCCGGTCGTTGTCCTGTACAATGAACGTAAACGGGTAGTACACCGGATTCTGGATCAAAACAGCATCTCCCGGCTCTGTGAAAGCTTTTACCGCTGCACCCAGTGCAAATACCACTCCGGGAGTCTTCACGATCCACTCTCTCTTCGTCTTCCAGTTGTGGTTCTTCTCCATCCAGTTGATTATTGCGTTATAATAAGCATCCTTGGGCTGGGTGTATCCGTAGATTCCATGATCCACCGCTGCATGAAGACTCTTTGTGATCTCATCCGATACTGTAAAATCCATGTCTGCGACCCACAGCGGCAACACATCCGCGGGCTTGCCTCTCTCCACGGCATAGTCGTACTTCAGGCAGTTCGTTCCCTTACGATTTGTAATTTTATCAAAATTGTATGTAGTCATACGAATCCTCTTACCTTTCAACAACCTGCAAACCTTCTGCCTGAGCGCCAAGATGCAGGTTAAATTTTTCTATCAGTCGCATGCATTCTTCCGGGGCTTTCTGCAACGTCCTGATCGTCTGTGCCCGTTGCGAAGCTTCCGTGAAACCTTCCGCGAAACTGGCTGAATTACTATGTATACCAGTATGTATACCAGTTAGCTCCACTCAGGCAAAAGCCTGCTCCAGGTCTGCCAGCAGATCATCAATATTCTCAATGCCAACTGACATTCTCAGAAGCTTCTCGTCCACTCCCAGAGCCTCTCTGACCTCTACAGGTACATCTGCATGGGTCTGCTTCATGGGATAGGTCAGCAGACTTTCCACGCCGCCCAGGCTTTCTGCAAAACGGATCAGTTTTACGCTCTCAAAATTTTAACAGCTTTTTCCGCAGAATTCAACCGGAAAGAAATCATTCCGCCGTAGCCGCTGCACTGTCTGTCGATCAGTTCCTTGTCCGGGCGGGAATCCAGGCCGATGTAATATACCTTCTCCACTTCCGGTCTCTGTTCCAGCCAGTGTGCAATAGCCAGGGCATTCTTCTGGTGCTGTTCCATGCGGACAGCCAGTGTCTTGATACCGCGAAGTAACAGCCAGCTGTCAAACGCAGACAAGCAGCCTCCGGTCGTCTTGTAAATATTGTAAAGCTGCTGATACAATGCATCATCCTTCACCACCAGGAAGCCGGACAGCGTATCATTATGTCCTTCCAGATATTTGGTACCGCTGTGTACCACAATATCTGCTCCAAGGCTCAACGGCTTCTGGAAATAAGGAGACAGAAATGTATTATCCACGATCAGCAGGCATCCGTTTTCATGAGCCAGTTCTGCGATTGCCTGAATATCTGCTACCTTCATCATCGGATTGGACGGAGTCTCCAGATAGATGGCCTTCGTCTCCGGACGCAACGCTGCTTTCACCTTGTCCACATTGGAGGTATCTACACAATCTACGGAAATTCCGTTCTTGTGGCTGATTGTATTCCATAATCTTAAGGTTCCGCCATACAGATCATCGGTAGCGATCAGATGATCTCCGGGAGAAAAGATTTCCATCATTGCAGTGATTGCCGCCATTCCGGTGGAAAATGCCAGTGCTTCCGTTCCCTGCTCCAACAGAGCAACCGTCTTCTGCACTTCATCTCTGGTAGGGTTGCTACAACGGGAATAATCATATCCCGTACTCTTCCCAAGTCCCGGATGCGCATATGCCGCATTCTGATAAATGGGCATGCTGATAGCACAGAACGGATCCTTTCTCTCGTTACTTCCCTGGACACATATGGTCTCTGCTGCAAATGCCATCTTTTTCTCCTCCTATGTCTATGTATATACTATATTTCCTTTACATTTCCTACTGTTCCAGTAGGCATAGTATATTTTTATCATAGTAGATAGAAAAAGTCAAGTTACTTTTTATGCTTCTGCCCGTACAAAAGGATACTTTTCCACCAGTTCTCTATCCATCTCCATCATACTTAATATTCTGCTAGCCGCACCGGATGGATGATTTGTTCCCGCTTCCCATGCCTCTACTGTCTTTTTCGTTACTCCCAGATACCCTGCAAAGGAACTTTGCGACATGCCCACTGAGTTTCTGATTTTTTTAACCTGATCGGCCTGATACTCTTTTACAGGCAGAATGGTTACTGTGCGTCTATTTAGTTTTTTACCTGTCGACTGGGCATCATCCACGGCTTCTTTTAGTCCGGTCATAATACTTTCAAATACACTTTCCATTCTTTTTCTCCTATATACTTTTCTCAAGGACATCTATAAGCTTTCTGACTTCATTTTTCTCTTCTTTTGACAAATTATCCTTTTCCCACGGTGTTCAAATGCAAAACGTGCCTTCCTGAGTCCACCGGTTCCCTGTATCACAGGATGTTTATCATGTTTCATCATAATGTCAAATTCCAGTCTTCTCAAATCATCATCATTAAAACCCAATGTATCCCATCGAAACGAAAACTCATCTGTCTGTATAAAAGTTCTTGTCATTTTCCTCCTTTATTCTACCCTATTATATAGGGTAATGTCAACAATAGTATAAAGTGATACCAATTAACCTTTTCTGAATCTGTGGCGATCTGCCATTGACTATGCCTATCGGCCGGAACATTATTTAGAATATTTTTCTATATCTTCTATCTTAAGATGTGAATACCTTATCACATAAACTGCATTTCTACAAGAGAGTGGAACAAAATCCCACCCAAAAACTCTCACAAAAACAGGGCTGCAGAAATTGGTTATTTTCCACAGCCCTGCTCTTTGTGCAATTTGTCTTTTTCGCTTTGACCGCAAGTTCCTTAATCCAGATCAAACAGTTCCGCTGCGCTGACGGTCAGGCTCTTGACGGCGCCCTCGGTCCGCTTGCTTCCGTTGTCGTAAACGGTCGTTGCCCGGATGTAGATGGTGGCGGCATCCTGATCGTTCAACGTCATCTTGCCGCTGCCGGAGAACAGGCCCATCTCCGATGCCGGGAATGCCAGTGTGTATACACCGTCGCTGGTCACGGAATAATACGACGTACCGGTGGCATAATAGTCCTTTCCGCCTTCCGTAAAATGATTGTCTCCACCGGCAATCACATGTGCATCCACTGCCGCTCCTGCGGAGTTCGTCACTGTAAGCCCGGTCAGAGGCTTCACCTTCAGTGTGCCCTTGCCGTATGCGATCTCCATGGCATCCGCATCCGTGGATTCCTTGAAGAACTCTACCCGGATCTCCGTTGCCGAAGACAGGATATTGTAATCAGTAGCCTTGAAATCCACTTGAATCTTATTGCTGCGATCCAGGATCATCTTGTTGGCTGCATCGTACATCATATATACGGAATCAATGGTGTTGCCGTTATCATCCCGGAAGAATACGGAAGGTGCCTTGGTTCCGGCGTT
>JBNMJR010000208.1:0-4718 GCA_050873925.1 Acetatifactor sp. | reverse complement strand
ATCTCACCCATCAGCTTTACCGCATCCATATTGATACCGGTCCTGGTGGATCCCAGGTTCACGGAACTGCACACACGCTCTGTAGTGGAGAGTGCCAGAGGAATGGAACGGATCAACAGTTCATCTGCCGGGGTCATTCCCTTGCTTACCAATGCGGAATATCCTCCCAGGAAATTCACGCCAACCTCATGTGCTACCTTATTCAGTGTCTTTGCAATACTTGCAAAGTCTTCTACGGTATGACACGCCGCACCACCGATCAGTGCAATGGGAGTTACGGAAATTCTCTTATTTACAATGGGGATACCAAACTCTCTGGAGATTTCCTCTCCGGTCTTCACCAGATCCTTGGCGGCTTCGTAGATCTTGTTGTAGATCTTCTCATTTAATCTGTCCAGATCGGAATCGATACAGTCTAACAGACTGATACCCAGTGTAATGGTACGCACATCCAGGTTCTCTTCCTCGATCATTTTGTTGGTCTCTGTTACTTCATATAAATTGATCATTACGGCTCCTATCTGCCCCTTCGGGTCTTATTTGTCTCAAAATCGTGGGGCTTATCAGATGCGGTGCATCTTATCAAAGATCTCTTCCTTCTGACATTTGATCACTACGCCGATCTCTTCTCCGAGAGCAGTCAGTTCATCTGCCATGTCACCAAAAGGTTTCTGCATCTGGTTGGTGTCGACGATCATCATCATGTTGAAATATCCCTGTACGATGGTCTGGGAAATGTCCAGAATATTGATGCCGTTTTCCGCAAGATAGGTACATACCTTTGCGATAATACCTACTGTGTCTTTACCAACTACCGTAATAATTGTTCTTTTCATAATCGCCCTCATTTTCCGCATGACATCATGCATTTATTTTTTTCTATTAAACAACACTTTCTGACAATTTGCAACCTCAAGTTCAGCCCATGAGCAAAGTCAGTCACGAAGTGACGCAAAAGCGTGTTAACGCGGCTTTGCAAATGGCGCGGGCTGAACGATATTAAGCAATATTGATCACCGGAGACACATTGCTCCTGTCCGCCACCATCATCCGGAAGTCTTCCGCCCGGTAAGGGTTCTCTCCCATGGTGATCTCCATGCGGACCGCCTCGTAGGCCAGCTCCGGAAGATTGTTCTCCTTGCTGAGATGCCCAAGCACGATAGCCTGCAGCTTATCATGCAAAATACGACAGAGAAGCTTACCGGAATTTTCATTGGAAAGATGTCCTCTGTCCCCCAGGATTCTCTGTTTCAGATAATAGGGATAAGGCCCTACCTGCAGCATCTTCACATCGTGGTTGGCTTCCAAAAGCAGGGCATCCATTCCCTTCAGGCACTCCACGGTGTAATCATTATAGACACCCAGATCTGTACAGATCCCGACTTTTTTATCTCCGTAAGCAATACGGTAACCCACCGGCTGTGCCGCATCATGGGAGATTTTCATGGGATTGACGGTCAGATCCTTGATGGTCAGCTTCACATCTTCCTTCACTTCCCGGAACAATGCCGGATCGATCTTGCCCAGATTCCCCATCTTCCGGATCTCCTCCAGTGTTCCCGTTGTGGCATAAATCGGTACTTCATACTTTCTCGCCATGACACCCAGTCCCGCCACATGATCCATATGTTCGTGGGTCACCAGTATACCGTCCAGATCACGTCCGGTAAGTCCCAGGCTGTTCAGTCCGGCTTCCGCCTTTTTGCCGCTGATCCCCACATCCACCAGCAGATGCGTGGCCTCTGATCCCACATAAATACAGTTGCCGCTGCTGCCGCTGGCAATACTACATAATCTCATAACTTCTTAATCTCTTTTCTATCTTACTTCTGTCTTACTATTTGTCTTTCTTTTCCGTCCCGGAAATCAGTGCATGTTTTTCCAATAAATTTCGATCACATCTCCTTCATTCAGAGGTTCCATGAACTGGGCAGGACGTCCGTTCAGGTTCGTCACGATGGATCTGCCTGCGGATGCGGAAGATCCCAGATCAAAATCAATATAGTCAAACACATCCACAAATACATAGGAAGACTTTCCCTGCATGGTGATGGGGGAATGGTTTACGATCACTGTCAGCGGATGAGGTGTCTGCGGGGTCGCATTTTGGCTCTGCGCCGTCTGTGCCGTGGTTTCCTCCTGTCCGGAGGTTGCCTGCACGTTCACGCCGACAGTCCCGTCTTCCGCCGCATTCTCTGTTCTCTGTACCACTGCCGCATCTTCTGCCACAGTCTCTGCCCTCTGCGTCACAGGTGCCTCTCCATAAACAGGTTCTTCTCTATATGCCTCCTCTGCCGTGTCCGTCCCCTGCAGATCCGCATAACTCTCCTCCGGCAGCGGATTCGTCATATCCCAGCTTACGGTGAAATGCTCATAGACTCTGGTATCCGGCCGGGCCGCCGTATCGTTGACCTTAATGTCCGCTCCGAGAGGCACATCCAGGAATTCCGCGATCTCTTTTACGGTATATGAATTCCGGATCCGGATATCGTCATTCTGACCGATCCGGTAGAATTCATTCTCCCTGTGGCCGTTGACTTCCGCAGTCTTAGGCAGACTGATCTGTTTGCCGTTCACATAGACCTGCAGCGCATCTCCCAGCTCCGGAAGTTTTCCCAGCTCCAGAACCGCCGGCTCCCCTTCTGTGGAAGGTGTCACCACCACGCGGTCTCCGTTATGTAACTGGGTATACATATCCGCTTCATTGCCGTTGACCCGGATGACTGCTGCCTCTCCCTGTTCGCCCCGCACCATACGGGTCTTGCCATTGACGGTGAACAGAAGGGCTTCCCCTTTTCTGGGAAACAGCCGGTCATTGGGGAACTGCATCTGCATAGCGGCATCCGTCACGGATAATTTGCCATTATCGTAGAGCTTTACTCGCTCTCCGTTGAATTCCACGAAAATAAAATTGTTACTCTGTACATAATAGCTTAAGCAGATACCGATGGGGGTTACCATCATGGCATCCTTTCTGGCATTTTCCAGTTCGAATGCAATGGTCTGCATGACTTCCTGTCCGCGGATGGCCACACGTTCCTTCACGATTCCCAGTTTCTCCGCCAGTTTCTCCGTATAACCGGGCACCATACCGCCACCGCCTACCACGAACACGGCGCTGACCGGCTTGTCCCCGTTCAGTTCCTTGATGGTATCGGACACCAGCTGGGTCATACGTTCGATCTCCGGATCCAATAGTTCCAGCACTTCGCTGGCCTTAATGGTCTGGGGAAGTCCCATGATGTCTTCGTATTCGATGGTCTCCTGTGTCCTGCATTTTCTCTTGATCTGCTCAGCCACTTCGAATTCCACCAGACAATGCTGCACCAGAATATCCGTCAGGCTGTCTCCCGCTACGGGGATCATGCCGTAGGCGGTAATGGTTCCCTCTTTGGTAATGGAAATATCGCTGGTGCCCGCACCCACGTCCACCAATGCCATATTTAGCATACGGAATTTCTCCGGAATTGCTACCTGAATGGCGGCAATAGGCTCCAGTGTCAGATTCGCCACATGCAGGCCCGCCAGTTCCACTGCCTTGTACAGACCGTCCACCACATCATCCGGCAGAAATGTGGCAATCAGATCCACCGCAATATTTTTTGCCTTGTGTCCCTCCAGATTCCCCATCTGGTAGCCATTCATATAATACCGCATGGCTGTATAGCCCACACAGTAGAACTTCATATCTGTATCCGTATTGCTGTTCTGGAATTCCTCGTATGCCTTTTCCACACCCATGGTGCACAGGGAATACACATCTTCCTGCGTGATTTCCCGGTCACTCTCAAAGCTGTGCTCCACATAGGTCGTCACTGTCCGAAGCACACGGCCTGCGGCCGCGATGCATACTTCCGTAAGTTCCCTGCCCAGATCCGCTTCCAGCTGTTCCTTTACCTGGGAAATGGTCTCTCCCACCTTGCCAATGTCATGGATCTGTCCGTCCAGCATGGCTCTGGTCTCATGCTCCTTGGAGCGCTGCGCCAGCACATGGAATTTTCCGCCGTTCAAGTATCCTACCGTACCTACGATGCTTCTCGTACCGATATCCAGTCCGAATACCAGCTGTCCCTGTTTTTCTTTTACTCCTTCCATGAATATGCCTCCAGTTTCTGTCTGATCTGTCTGTAACTCTCTTCCAGACTGTCACTGTTATCAATGACAAAATCGCAATGCTTCCGGAATTCTTCTTCCGAAAGCTGTGATGCTATGATCTGTTCTATTTTCTCCGGCGTGTAGCCACGGCTTTCCGAAAGTCTTCTTCTGCGGACATCCTCTCTGGCGTAAATATACCACATTTCATCCACGATTCTGTCATATCCGCTCTCGATCAGAAGCGCCGCTTCCACGAAAAACAGTTCCACATTTCCCCGTTCTTTTGCTTCTGCCAGCCGGTCTGCCAGATATTTTTTTACAGCGGGATGAATGATGGCATTCACCTGTTCCAGCAGCATCGGATCCGCAAAAATCTTCGCCGCCATGGCCGGCTTGTCGATCTGCCCGTCCGCCGCAAGGATATCGTCTCCCAGCAGCGCTACCAGCGCATGATAGCCTTCGGTTCCCGGCTCTTTGACTTTATGCCCGATCTCATCCGCCAGATAGATTTCACATTTATAATGCTGTCCGATATATTTTAAAATCTCTGTTTTTCCGGCACCCACACCGCCGGTGATTCCTATAAAACGCATTTATTTTGCCTCGTACCAGTTATTGCCCGT
>JBNMJR010000207.1:0-4728 GCA_050873925.1 Acetatifactor sp. | reverse complement strand
GGTGAACAGTCCTACCTTTACCATCGTGCAGATCTACGAGGAAGGACGTATGCCCTTTTACCACTTTGATGTCTACCGCATCGGTGATGTGGAGGAAATGGAGGAGATCGGTTACGAAGACTGTTTTTACGGTGAAGGACTTTGCCTGATCGAGTGGGCGAATCTGATCGAAGAGATCCTGCCGGAGCATTACAGACAGGTGACCATAGAAAAGGATCTGGAGAAAGGCTTTGATTACCGCCGGATCACGATTGAGGAGAGGACTACAGTATGAAAATATTAGCTTTGGACAGTTCCGGACTGGTGGCAAGCGCCGCTGTTGTGGAGGATGACGTCCTGATCGCGGAATACACCACAGATTACAAGAAAACACATTCTCAGACGTTATTACCCATGCTGGATGAGATCCGGCAGATGATCGATCTGGATCTGCATACCATCGATGCCATTGCTATCTCCGCAGGTCCCGGCTCCTTTACCGGACTGCGGATCGGCGCTGCTACAGCCAAGGGACTGGGCCTTGCACTCAATCTTCCGCTGGTAGAAGTTCCGACACTGGAAGGACTGGCTTTTAACCTCTGGGGAACGGACAAGCTGGTATGCCCTATCATGGATGCCAGAAGAAATCAGGTATATACCGGAATCTACGAGTTCTGCAAAGAGAAGACCCCGGAAAAGGAAAGTTCGGAACAGCAGCTGGTGATGCACAGTATCAAAGAGCAGTGTGCTATTGCTGTGGATGAACTGGTGGAGGAGTTGAACCGCCTGGGTCGGGAAGTGATCTTCTTGGGAGACGGCGTTCCGGTCTATCGGGAACAGATCTTACAGAAGCTGAAGATTCCCTGCTCCTTCGCTCCAGCTGCCAACAACAGACAGCGTGCCGCCAGCGTGGCTTCTCTGGGAGCTGTCTATTATGCACAGGGCAAAACAGTGACCGCAGCGGAGCATGAACCCGAATATCTGCGTAAGAGCCAGGCAGAGCGGGAACGTGAGGAGCAGGAGAAGGCTGCACAAGAGGCACAGGCATGAAGATAGAAGTTCGCATGTTACGGGATACGGATATCGAAGAACTGAGCCGGATCGAGGCTGCGTCCTTCAGTATGCCATGGTCGGCGGAGGATTTCAGAGGGCTTCTGACGAGGGATTATTGCCTGTATGTCGTGGCGGAGGCGGACGGTCATATTGCAGGCTGCGCCGGACTGACGGACAGCTTTCATGAGGGCAATATCGACAACGTGGTGACAGCACCGGAATATCGGAATCTGGGTGTCGGCAGTAAAATGCTGGAAGAACTGTTACGCCTTGGCAACGAACGCGGGATCACAGCATACACGCTGGAAGTCAGAGTAAGCAATACCCCTGCCATCCGTTTGTATGAGAAGTTCGGTTTTGTCTCCGAAGGGATCCGCCCCAAATTTTATGAGAGACCGACAGAGGATGCCATGATCATGTGGCGTCGTTAACAAGTATTACCACCACCTTTTCGGCAGATTATTTGCTATTATAGTGAGAGAAGAAATACTTGATTTTACAGTCAGAAAGGTGGAAACAGAATGCGAAAAGAAGAAAACGGCAAATTGATACAGGTAAGATGTAACGGCTGCGGCAGAGAACTGAAAGTAGAAAATGAGATTATCCGGGAAGGATATTTTGCTGCGGACATTCGTTTTGGATATTTCAGCAGGAAAGACGGGATCAGACACAAGTTTGACCTGTGCGAAGACTGCTATGACAAATGGATTCATACGTTTGCCATTCCGGTGGAAGAAGTGCCGGAGACAGAGCTTTTATAGACAGACAGAACAAAAAGATACTGCTTAGGCAAGATTGCGAGGAAAGATGTTAGACGTTTGCTTATTGGGAACCGGAGGAATGATGCCACTGCCTTACAGATGGCTGACTTCCCTGATGATGCGCTATAACGGGAAAAGTATTCTGATCGACTGCGGAGAAGGCACCCAGATTGCCATGCGGGAAAAAGGCTGGAGCCCCAACCCCATCGACATTATCTGCTTTACCCATTTTCATGCGGATCATATCAGCGGTCTGCCGGGAATGCTTCTGACCATGGGAAATGCAGAGCGCACGGAACCGCTGCTTCTGATCGGCCCCAGAGGTCTTACCAAAGTGGTGGCTTCCCTGCGGGTGATCGCACCGGAGCTTCCCTTTGAGGTAAAATGCATGGAGATCACGGAGAACGCCCAGACCTTTTCTTTTGAAGGTTTCCGGCTGGAGGCTTTCAAAGTGAACCACAATGTGCTCTGCTACGGCTATAGCATGGTGATTGACCGCGCTGGTCGATTTGATAAGGACAGAGCCATGGCGCAGGAAATTCCCATGAAATTCTGGAGCCGTCTGCAAAAGGGTGAGACTCTGGAGGAAGATGGAAGAGTCTTCACCCCGGATATGGTATTGGGAGCGGAACGAAAGGGCCTGAAGGTGACCTACAGCACCGATACCCGCCCTACGGAAAGTATCCGCCAGAATGCCCGGGGAGCGGATCTGCTGATCCTGGAGGGAATGTACGGAGAGCCGGACAAGCTGGTCAAAGCCAGAGAACATAAGCACATGACCATGTATGAGGCAGCGAAGATCGCAAAAGAGGTGGAAGCACCCAAATTGTGGCTGACGCATTACAGCCCTTCCATGACGAGACCCGAGGAATTTATGGATGATGTCCGAAAAATCTTCCCCGCAGCTTATGCGGCGAAGGACGGTTGGAGCATGGAACTGAACTTTGACGAAGGGGAGTAGGAAAATATGAAGAAAAACAACACGTCCATGACGAAAATTACAATTTTCCTTGTCTTTCTCATTGTTCTTGTGGTGGGTTATTATTCGTATCTTTCGGGAAAAAGCAGGACAGAACAGCAGGAAGCCGTCATGTCGGAGGTAGACACGGCGCTTTCCAGGGATCTGACCAACAATTATCCCGCTACCCCCAAAGAAGTGATCAAATATTACAACGACCTGATCAAATGCTTCTACAATGAAGACTGCAGCACAGAGGAACTTCAGGAGCTGGGAAGAAAATCTCTTCAGCTGTTTGATGAAGAACTCCGGGCAAATAATGAGGAAGATACCTACCTGATCCGATTGCAGGGAGAGGTTAAGAACTATAGGGACAACAAGAGAAAAATAACAAGTGTTTCTCTTGCATCCAGCACCAATGTGGACTATTATACAGCAGATGGTTATTCTTTCGCCCGGATCTCCTGTGGTTACGGCATGACGGAAAACGGGAAAAAGAGTTCCACCATGCTGGTATATCTGCTTCGCAGGGATGAAAACCGCAAATGGAAGATCTACGGCTGGGAGACGGCGGATCAGCTGAACAACAGTCTGGAACAGTCAGAGAATAATTAAAGCAAAGTAGGCAGAAAAATGGCAGAGACAGAAAAGCAAAAAGATATTTATATTCTGGGAATCGAGAGCTCTTGTGATGAGACGGCGGCTTCTGTGGTAAAAAACGGCAGAGAAGTGCTTTCCAATGTCATATCTTCACAGATCGCATTACATACCCTGTACGGCGGTGTGGTGCCGGAGATCGCATCCCGCAAACATATCGAGAAGATCAATCAGGTCATTGAGCAGGCACTCGCCGATGCCCATGTGACTCTGGAAGATATTACAGCTATTGCGGTGACCTATGGTCCGGGGCTGGTGGGAGCACTTCTGGTAGGTGTATCCGAGGCAAAAGCCATCAGTTTTGCCACCGGCATCCCGCTGGTGGGAGTACATCATATTGAGGGCCATATCAGTGCTAATTTCATCGAGAATAAAGAACTGGAGCCTCCTTTTATCTGTCTGGTGGCATCCGGCGGACATTCCCATCTGGTAGTGGTCAAGGATTACGGAGAGTATGAGATCATCGGACGGACCAGAGACGATGCGGCGGGAGAAGCTTTTGACAAGGTGGCCCGTGCCATCGGACTGGGATACCCCGGCGGTCCCAAAATCGATAAGGTGTCGAAAGAAGGCAATCCCGATGCCATCCACTTCCCCAGAGCAGCCGTGGCGGAAAATGAGTACGATTTCAGCTTCAGCGGTCTGAAATCCGCGGTACTGAATTATCTGAACGGATGCCAGATGAAGGGCGAAGAGATCAATCAGGCGGATGTGGCTGCTTCCTTCCAGAAAGCAGTCGTGGACGTGCTGGTGAACCATTCTCTCCATGCGGTAAAGGCCTACGGACTGAATAAATTTGCCATTGCCGGTGGTGTGGCATCCAATTCTTCTCTGCGGGCAGCATTTGAAGAAGAGTGCGGCAAGCGAAATATTGCATTTTATCATCCCTCCCCTATTTACTGTACGGATAATGCAGCCATGATCGGCGTTGCGGGATATTATGAGTACATCAAAGGGGTACGCAGCGGCTATGATCTGAATGCGGTACCGAACCTGAAACTGGGAGAGCGTTAAGAACCGAAAAAGATTTCAAAGAAAGACAGACACAATATGGTAGACAGAGTAGCACAGGACAGAAATCTGACAGAAGATTATATTATGAAAAATGAGATGGAAAACGGGCAGGAGCCTCAGGAGAACGGTGAAAAACCCAGATGTACCGCCATTATACTGGCGGCGGGCAGTGGAAGCCACATGCAGTCGGCGGTGGCAAAGCAGTTCCTCCCTTTAAAGGGAAAGCCTCTGATCTGGTATGCTTTACATGCTGTGGAGGAGTCACAGATCATTGATGACTGTATCCTGGTGACGGCAGAGCAGGAT
>JBNMJR010000206.1:0-4828 GCA_050873925.1 Acetatifactor sp. | reverse complement strand
TACGAACAGAGTGTGGAATATCTGGAGAAGCGTTTCCCCGGCAAGGGCGCAGAATATGCGGCCAAGCTTCGTGACTATACCATCGCTATTTATAAAAAATGTGCGGATTACGCACTGACCAAAGGAATCATTATCGCAGATACCAAGTTCGAGTTCGGTCTGGATGAGAACGGCAATATGGTACTGGGTGATGAAGTACTGACTCCCGACAGCTCCCGTTTCTGGCCGGTAGACGGTTATGAGCCCGGACATGGCCAGCCTTCCTTTGACAAACAGTTTGCCCGTGACTGGCTGAAAGCAAATCCCGAAAAGGGATGGAAGCTGCCGGAGGACATCGTGGAGAAGACCATTGACAAATACCTTCAGGCTTACAAGATGCTGACAGGCAAGGATCTGTAAGCAACGGTTTTGGGGATTTTTTTTCGCGGGGCAGGCAGGAAAGGTAAGGCTTACAAGTGACGGACAACATTTATATTCAGACAGAAAATAACGACAAATTAAAGGAAGAATGCGGTGTCTTCGGTGTGTACGATTTTGACGGACACGACGTGGCATCCACGATCTATTATGGTCTTCTGGCATTGCAGCACAGAGGACAGGAAAGCTGCGGTATCGCCGTCAGCGACACGAACGGTCCCAAGGGCAAAGTGCTTAGCAGCAAAGACATGGGACTGGTCAATGAGGCATTTACACCGGAGCAGCTGGAGAAGTTAAAGGGTGATATCGGTGTGGGACATGTCCGCTATTCTACGGCGGGCGGCTCCACCAGAGAAAATGCACAGCCCCTGGTGCTGAATTATGTAAAGGGTACTCTGGGACTGGCCCATAACGGTAACCTGATCAACGCGCCGGAGCTTCGAAGAGAACTGGAATACACCGGTGCTATTTTCCAGACTACCATTGATTCCGAGGTCATTGCGTACCATATTGCCAGAGAGCGTCTGAATTCCAAGTCGGTAGAGGAAGCCGTGGGCAGAGCCATGACGAAGATCAAGGGAGCCTACTCCCTGGTGGTGATGTCTCCCAGAAAGCTGATCGGCGCCAGAGATCCTTACGGATTTAAGCCGTTATGTATCGGCAAGAGAGACAATGCGTATTTTCTGTCCAGCGAGACCTGCGCTCTGGATACGGTAGGTGCCGAGTTCGTCCGGGATGTGCTTCCCGGCGAGATTGTGACTATCTCTCCGGAGAAGGGAATCGAATCCGATACCACCCATGTATTAAAGCCTGTGGATACCGCAAGATGTATTTTTGAGTATATTTATTTCGCCAGACCCGACAGCTTCATCGACGGCGTCAGTGTATACGATTCCCGTATTCTGGCAGGAAAGTTTCTGGCTATGGATTCCCCGGTGGATGCGGATCTGGTCATCGGCGTACCGGAATCCGGCAACTGCGCGGCTATGGGATATTCCATGCAGTCGGGAATCCCTTACGGCATGGGCTTCGTGAAAAATGCCTATGTGGGCAGAACCTTCATCAAGCCGAAGCAGAAGAGCAGAGAGAGCAGCGTTCAGGTCAAGCTGAACCCCATCCGGGAAGCCGTGGAGGGCAAGCGTGTCATCATGATCGATGACTCCATTGTCCGCGGTACCACTTCCGATCGTATCGTGAAGATGTTACGGGAGGCCGGAGCCAAAGAGGTACATATGAGAGTCAGTTCCCCGCCTTTCCTGTGGCCCTGCTATTTCGGCACGGATGTTCCGGCGAGAGACCAGCTGATCGCATATAATCGTTCCATCAGGGAGATCAGTGACCTGATCGGCACGGACAGTCTGGATTATCTGAAGATCGAGAGACTGGAAGAACTGGTGGGCGGCAATCTTGGCATCTGCAAGGGCTGCTTTACCGGAAAATACCCGATGGAACCGCCTGCGGAAGATATCCGCGGAGAATTTGACAAATAAACAATAACTATTCAGAAAACCGCAGAATAAGAAAAATAAGAGGAGCAGACAAATGAGTACAGGTACAGACAGATATCAGAGCCCGTTATCCGAACGCTATGCAAGCAAGGAGATGCAGTATATTTTCTCCCCGGATATGAAATTCCGCACATGGAGAAAGCTGTGGATCGCATTGGCAGAGACGGAGAAAGAGCTGGGACTGTCCCAGGACGGTAAGCCCGTTATCACAGATGAGCAGATCGAGGAACTGAAGGCCCATGCCGAGGACATCAACTACGATGTGGCAAAAGAGCGTGAGAAGCTGGTACGTCATGACGTTATGAGCCATGTTTACGCTTACGGACAGCAGTGCCCCAAGGCAGCCGGAATCATTCATCTGGGTGCAACCTCCTGCTATGTGGGTGATAACACCGACATTATCGTAATGACCGAGGCACTGAAGTTGGTGAGAAAAAAGCTGATCAATGTCATGAAGGAACTGGCTGATTTCGCTGACAAGTACAAGGCACAGCCCACCCTGGCATTTACTCATTTCCAGCCTGCACAGCCTACGACCGTAGGTAAGAGAGCAACGCTGTGGTTACAGGAGTTCTCTCTGGATCTGGAGGATCTGGATCATGTTCTGGGTACCATGAAGCTGTTAGGCTCCAAGGGAACCACCGGAACTCAGGCTTCTTTCCTGGAGCTGTTCAACGGGGATCAGGAGACCATCGACAAGATCGATCCCATGATCGCAGCCAAGATGGGCTTCAAGGAGTGCTATCCCGTATCCGGACAGACCTATTCCCGTAAGGTAGACACCAGAGTGGCCAATGTACTGGCCGGTATTGCGGCATCCGCCCACAAGATGAGTAACGACATCCGTCTGTTACAGCATCTGAAGGAAGTGGAAGAGCCTTTCGAGAAGAACCAGATCGGTTCCTCTGCCATGGCTTACAAGCGTAACCCCATGAGAAGTGAGCGCATTGCTTCCCTGTCCCGCTATGTGATGGTGGATGCACTGAATCCCGCCATTACTTCCGCAACCCAGTGGTTCGAGAGAACTCTGGATGACTCTGCCAACAAGAGACTGTCCATTCCCGAGGGCTTCCTGGCCATCGACGGTATTCTGGATCTGTGCCTGAACGTGGTAGACGGACTGGTGGTATACCCGAAGGTAATTGAGAAGCACATGATGAGCGAGCTGCCTTTCATGGCTACCGAGAATATCATGATGGATGCCGTAAAATTAGGCGGCAACCGTCAGGAGCTGCATGAGCGTATCCGTGAGCTTTCCATGGAAGCCGGACGCAATGTAAAGGTAGAAGGAAAAGAGAATAACCTGTTAGAGCTGATCGCCGCAGATCCCGCTTTCCCCATGGGACTGGAAGAACTGAAGGCATCCATGGATCCGTCCAAATATATCGGTCGTTCCAAGGAACAGGTGGAAGCTTTCCTGAAAAATGTGATCAACCCGATCTTAGAGGCCAACAAAGAGCTTTTGGGTGTAAAGGCCGAGATCAATGTATAAAGGTTTTCTGCTGATGTAATTTGTAAGAAACGAATAATGATTCAGAGCCACATTCACCGGTAATCTATTGGTGTTTGCATGGCTCTGAATAGTTACAAAATATCAAGAAAGCAGGAGACAAAAATGGGTGGATTTTTTGGAGTCGCAGCAAAAGAAGACTGTGTGTTTGATCTGTTCTTCGGAACGGATTATCATTCCCATCTGGGAACCAGACGTGCCGGCATGGCAGTCTACAGCAAAGAAGAAGGTTACAACAGAGCTATTCACAATATAGAGAATGCACCGTTCCGTACGAAGTTCGACAAGGATGTCAACGAGATGCGGGGGAGTCTGGGCATCGGATGTATTTCCGATTTTGAGCCCCAGCCTCTGATGGTGCGTTCCCATCACGGAACCTATGCCATTACCACCGTGGGCAAGATCAACAATACCGATGCCATCATCAAGGATCTGTTTGCGAAGGGACATTCCCATTTCCTGGAGATGAGCGGCGGTGACATCAATGCCACGGAGCTGGTGGCGGCCATTGTCAACCAGAAGGACAATCTGGTGGAGGGTATCCAGTACGCCCAGGAGATCATCGATGGTTCCATGACCTTACTGATCATGACACCCAAGGGAATCTACGCGGCCAGAGACAAGATGGGCCGAACTCCGGTAGCGGTAGGCAAAAAAGAGGGAGCTTACTGTGTCTCCTTTGAAAGTTTCGCCTATCTGAATCTGGGATACCAGCCTGTGAGAGAGCTGGGCCCGGGAGAGATTGCCGTAGTGACACCGGAAGGTGTGCGTACTCTGGTACAGCCCGGCAAGGATATGAAGATCTGCACGTTTTTGTGGGTCTATTACGGCTATCCGTCCTCATCCTATGAGGGCATCAGTGTAGAGAAGATGCGTTATCAGTGCGGTGCCAAGCTGGCCGAGCGTGATAATGTGAAGCCGGATATCGTAGCGGGTGTGCCGGATTCCGGTACTGCCCATGCGGTGGGATATGCCAACCGTTCGGGAATTCCTTTTTCCCGTCCGTTCATCAAATACACCCCGACCTGGCCCAGATCCTTTATGCCGACGATCCAGACCCAGAGAAATCTGATTGCGAAGATGAAACTGATCCCGGTGCATGATCTGATCCAGGACCAGAGTCTGCTGCTGATCGACGATTCCATCGTCCGCGGTACACAGTTAAGAGAGACCACGGAATTCCTGTACCAGAGCGGTGCGAAGGAAGTACATATCCGTCCGGCCTGTCCGCCTCTGTTGTATGGTTGTAAGTATCTGAACTTCTCCCGATCCTCTTCCGAGATGGATCTGATCACCCGCCGTGTGATCAAGGAGATCGAGCAGGAGGGCAGAGAAATCGATCTGAAGAACTATGTGAACCCCGACACTCCGGAATACGAGGAGATGGTGGGAC
>JBNMJR010000205.1:0-4878 GCA_050873925.1 Acetatifactor sp. | reverse complement strand
GGGTAGAAATCCTGAGCAATTCGGAACAGCGTTTTCTGGATTATAAATCCATTGCTTCCAAAGGGGAGATGTTCCGCAGGATCATTGAGGAGAAGACGGCTATCCTGGATATTGGCGGAGGCAGTATCCAGATTTCCCTGTTTGAAAAAGATACTCTGGTATCCACGCAGAATCTGCGGTTGGGCGTATTGCGTTTACAGGAACTGCTGAACCATCTGAATGCGGGAAGTACACAGATGGAAAGCCTGGTGGATGAGCTTGCAACGCCACAGCTGGATGATTATAAAAAGCTGTATCTGAAAGAACGGGAAATCCAGAATATCATTATTGTGGATGATTATCTGTCTCCCTGGGCGGTGCGCAAGGCTCACGAGCGGGGAGAAGTCAATGCCGTAGTGGACCGTAAGGCATTTTCCCATTTGATGGAAGCCCTTCGTACCAAAGGCACCACGGAACTGGCAAAACGGATGGACATTGCGGAGGAAAAGGTGCCCCTGGTGTACATCAGTGCCATTCTCACCAGACGTATTGCAGAACTGATGGGGGCGGAACTGGTCTGGGCGCCGGGCGTGACACTTTGCGACGGTATTGCCTACGAGTATGCGGAGCAGAATAAAATGTTTCGGGGCGAGCATGATTTTGAGGAGGATATTATCGCCTGCGCACTGAATATCAGCAAGCGCTATAACGGCAGCAGCAAGAGAGCGGATACACTGGAACATATCACGACCACGATTTTTGACAGTATGAAAAAAGTGCATGGCATGGGGCAGAGAGAACGCCTGTATCTGCGGCTGGCCGCTATTTTGCACGACTGTGGAAAATACATCAGCCTGATCAATACCGGTGAGGCTTCCTATGACATTATCATGGCGACGGAAATGATCGGATTGTCCCACATGGAGAGAGAAATCGTGGCCAACGTGGTAAGATTTAACCACAGTGATTTTGTCTATTACGGGCAGGCACAGGAGCGTCCCATGGGGCTGGATAAGGAAAGCTACTTAACGGTTGCCAAGCTGACCGCCATCTTGCGTCTGGCCAACAGTCTTGACCGCAGCCACAAGCAGAAAATGAAGGATGTCAAGGCCGTTTTACAGGACAATGAACTGATCCTGAAGGTGGACACCCAGGAAGATATTACACTGGAAAAGGGATTTTTCCAGACCAGCACGGAATTTTTCAAGGAAGTATACAGCATTACCCCGGTGATCCGGCAGAAAAAGAAATTTTAAGGGAGGCAGCAGGGCAAAATGGAAATCGATTTTAAAGATCCGAAATATTATACCAACCGGGAACTGAGCTGGGTACTGTTTGACCACAGAGTGTTGAACGAGGCCAGAGACAAGAGTATCCCACTGTTTGAACGGTTAAAATTTTTAAGTATCACAGCATCGAACCTGGATGAATTTTTCATGATCCGTGTGGCATCCTTAAAGGATATGGAAAATGCGGGTTACACCAAAAAAGACATTGCGGGCATGACTCCCACGGAGCAGTTAAAAGCACTGCATGTGGCAATTCATGAACTGGTGGATCTGCAATATTCCACCTACAACCGCTCATTGCTTCCGCTTTTGGAGAAAAACGGGCTGCATATCATCAGAGAGCATGAGCAGCTGACGGCGGAGGAAGCAGCGTACGTGGATCAGTATTTTCAGGAAAATGTGTATCCGGTACTGACTCCTATGGCAGTGGATTCTTCCAGACCGTTCCCTCTGATCCGAAATAAGTCTCTGAACATCGGAGCCATGGTGCGGAAGAAGAACAGCGACGAGGAACTGGAATTCGCCACCGTACAGGTGCCCAGCGTCCTGAGCCGTGTGGTGCGGATCCCGTCCAAGGGCAAGGCCTGCAAGATCATTCTGTTGGAAGAGATCATCGAGCGGAACATGGATAAGCTGTTTTTGAATTATGATATTGTCTGTGCCCATCCTTTCCGTATCATGCGAAATGCGGATCTGAGCATTGACGAGGATGAGGCGGCAGATCTGTTAAAAGAGATTGAAAAGCAGTTAAAGAAGCGTCAGTGGGGCGAAGCCATCCGTCTGGAAGTGGAAAGCGGCATGGATAAGCGTTTGCTGAAAATAATTAAGAAAGAACTGAACATCGAGACGGAGAATATTTATGAGATCGACGGACCTTTGGATCTGACCGTACTGATGAAAATTTACGGGCTGGAGGGCTTTGACCATTTAAAGACTCCCAAGTATGAGCCCCAGCAGTCGCCGGAGCTTCCCGCAGGCTGCAATATTTTCGAGGAGATCCGTAAGGGAGATATCCTGTTACATCATCCGTTCCAGAGCTTTACGCCGGTGGTGGATTTCATCCGTCAGGCGGCGAGAGACCCGGAAGTACTGGCCATCAAGCAGACGCTGTACCGTGTCAGCGGCAATTCTCCCATCATTGCGGCACTGGCGCAGGCCGCCGAGAACGGCAAACAGGTCACCGTACTGGTGGAACTGAAGGCCCGTTTCGATGAGGAAAATAATATCGTCTGGGCGAGAATGCTGGAAAAGGCAGGCTGTCATGTTATCTATGGACTGGTGGGATTAAAGACCCATTCCAAGATCACGCTGGTGGTCCGTAGAGAAGAGGACGGCATCCGCAGATATGTCCATCTGGGTACCGGCAACTACAACGATGCTACGGCGAAGCTGTACACGGATGTGGGTATGCTGACCTGTGCGGAACGCATCGGCGAGGATGCCACGGCAGTATTTAATATGCTGTCCGGTTATTCCGAGCCTCTGTTCTGGAACAAACTGGCACTGGCACCGTTATGGCTGAAGGATAAGTTCCTGCATCTGATCGAGCGGGAGAAAAATTATGCGTTGGAGGGAAAGAACGCGCACATTATTGCGAAGATGAACTCCCTCTGCGACAAGGATATTATCCGGGCCCTGTATGAAGCAAGTGCGGCAGGTGTGAAGATCGAGCTGATCGTCAGAGGTATCTGCTGTCTGAAAGTGGGTATCCCGGGTGTCAGCGAGAATATCAGTGTCCGCTCCATCGTCGGCAATTTCCTGGAGCACAGCCGTATTTTCTATTTTGCCAATGATGACCATTATGAGATTTATTGCGGAAGTGCTGACTGGATGCCCCGTAATCTGGAGCGCCGCGTGGAGATCCTGTTCCCGGTGGACCGCCCGGAACTGAAAGAGGAATTGTTACATATCCTGAACAGTCAGTTGAAGGATAATGTGAAGGCTTCGATTTTACAGCCCGACGGCAGTTATGTGAAGCAGGACAAGAGAGGAAAGCAGCTGTTTAACTCTCAGGATGCGTTCTGTCTGGAAGCCATTCAAAAAGCAAAGGAGGCTGCGGGAGAGTCTGCCATTGAGAGCAGAACCTTTATCCCGGAGACACATCATGAATAAGAAGATCATACTGGCATCCGCCTCCCCCAGGAGGCGGGAACTTCTGACACAGATCGGCCTGGATTTTGAAGTCGTGGTCAGCGAGACCGAGGAAAAGATTACCTCCACCGAGCCTGCAAAGGTGGTGGAGGAATTGTCGGCACAGAAGGCGGGAGCCGTGTGGGAGAAGCTTGCCGCAATGGCAGACACTGTTGTGTTGGGTGCCGATACGGTGGTTGCCTGCGATGGTAAAATTCTTGGGAAACCGGTGGACGTCGAAAATGCCGTTGCCATGCTGAGAATGTTGCAGGGCAGAGCCCATGAAGTATACACGGGTGTGACTGTTCTCTACGAGGAAGACGGTGAGAAAAAGGCACTGACTTTTCATGAGAAGACCACGGTGCATTTTTATCCCATGACCGAGGCTCAGATCCGGGAGTATGTAGCTACCGGGGATCCCATGGACAAGGCGGGATCCTATGGCATTCAGGGATTTTGTGCACGGTATATCCGTGGCATCGAGGGAGATTACAACAATGTGGTAGGCCTTCCGGCAGGGAGAGTCTATCAGGAACTACGTAAGTTGGGACTGGTGTAATTATGAAGAAAGCAGCAATTTTTGATCTGGACGGAACCCTATCCGATTCCATTATGAGCATGAAATACAGTGGAGACAAGACCATGGCGGAATTCGGCTACGGCCCTTTCTCGGTACAGGATTATAAATATTTTGTGGGCGATGGTGCCGCCAATCTGGTAAAGCGGGCACTGATCAAGGGCGGCGATACCGACCTGACCCATTTTGAGGCGGCCTACGCCCGATACAAAGAGATCTTTCAGGCAAACTGTATGTATCAGGTGAAACCTTATGAAGGCATCCCGGAACTGCTGGAAGAGTTGAAGAAACGGGGAATGAAGATCGCCGTATTGTCCAACAAGCCTCACCATGCCACCGTGGATGTCATCGAGAGTTTGTTCGGCAAGGGCTATTTTGACGTGGTGCAGGGACAGGTGGACGGCGTGCCTATCAAGCCCGATCCCGCCGGAGTCTTCCGGATACTGGATCAGTTCGGCCTCACCGCAGACGAAGTGCTCTATATGGGAGACACCGCCACGGATATGAAGACCGGTAAAGCCGCCGGTGCCTTCACCGTAGGTGTCCTCTGGGGCTTCCGGGACCGCAAGGAACTGGAAGAAGGCCACGCCGACGCCATTATTGCACAGCCGCTGGAACTGTTGAATTATTGTGAATGAATTGAGAGTTAGTTAAGTAAAAGCCACGAACGCCCGCGGTGAACGGAACATCCTTCCTCGATGTAAGGTCTCCGGGTGTGAATTTTCTACGAAAAGTGATAAACAGTTCTCATCATTACGGGGGCGCCTACACGCGCCCTCCATGGCGCGAATCGGCTGACGCGGACATCGTGTCCGCTTTCCCCCTGTCTTTCAACACTTTTCAAGAAAATATCAACACCCTCCGACAAACATCCTCGGAAGGACATTTCGTCCGCCGTGGGCG
>JBNMJR010000204.1:0-4926 GCA_050873925.1 Acetatifactor sp. | reverse complement strand
GTGTAATTTTCCGTTCCCCCACAATCGTCTCCGCTGTATGTCTGGCCCGGATCAGGGGCGAGCAAAAAGCAATCTCAAAAGGGACATCCTTTAATCTCTCCGCCGCTTCCGCCGCCTGCGCAAAACCCTGAGCATCCAGGTCAATATCCGTCTGTCCCTGCAGCTGCCCCGCCTGATTCCAGGCAGTCTCTCCGTGTCTTACCAAATAAATTTTCATATATTTGTATCCTCATTCTTTTGTCATAACTTACTTTTCTTCTGTCCACATTTTTCACTTACACCGTTATCCACAGTGGTCTGTTTCAAAATACTACGGTTTCCACCGTTCTGTCAACCCGCCCACGGGACGTGTACCGAAAAACAGATAGAAGATGCCCTGAAAATTCTGTTTGTATTTAAAATGCCAATATAAGAATATTTTTGTACGGAATTCATTGTTTTGAGGCTTTTTGCGCCAAACTAACTTCCCAGTTAAAGCTCTACTTCTCAAACTTGTCATGAAGGTACTCCGAGAGCCTGGTATTCTCGCTGTAGTCCACAGGACAGTCGATGATGCAGGGGACTTTCTGCCTGAAAGCATCCTCTAAGATCGGCAGCAGATCTTCCGCCTTTTCCACACGGTAGCCTTTTGCATGCATGCTTTCCGCATACTTCACGAAATCAGGATTCTGAAAATCCACAAAGCAGTTATGTCCGAAATGGTCCATCTGCTTCCACTTGATCAGACCGTAGCTGGCATCGGAGAAGATCAGCGTTACAATGGGGGTGCCTTCGCGAAGAGCAGTCTCGTACTCCTGGCTGTTCATCATGAACCCGCCGTCTCCGGAGATCGCCAGTACCTTTTTCTCCGGGTAGATCAGCTTGGCTGCCACAGCCCCCGGCACTGCGATGCCCATGGTGGCAAAACCGTTGGAAATGATGCAGGTATTGGGTTCGTAGCAGTTGTATTCTCTGGCAATCCACATTTTATGAGCGCCCACATCCGAGATTACGATATCGTCCGCACCCATGAATTTCCGGACATCGTGCAGTATTTTCTGGGGCTTCATGGGAAAAGAGGTGTCATCCGCATAGCTTTCATACTCTGCCACCATTTCTTCCCGCAGTTTGAGGAATTCTGTCGGTTCCTCTTTGGCATCGCTGCGGTACTGTATCTGCTGTAAGGAGTAGGAAATATCTCCGATGACCTCCACCTCCGGCTGATACAGCATGTTGATATGCGCCGGTCTCTGATCAATGTGAAGGATCTTGTGTTTCCCATCTCCGTTCCATTTCCCGGGAGCAAATTCCACAATGTCATAACCGACGGCGATCACCAGATCCGCCATATCCAGTACCTTGTTCTGGTAATCTTTCTGGGGGATGCCTATGGTCCACATAGAGTATTTATTGTTGTAGGGAATAATGCCCTTGGCCATCATGGTGTTGACCACCGGGATCTTCAGGGCATCTGCGAAGCTGGTAAGCGCCTCCCCGGCGTGGTTGCGCACCGCACTGTGCCCCACCAGGATCACCGGGTGCTTTGCCTTGAAGATCATGGCCGCCGCCTGATCGATACTGGAAAAGGATGCGTACTCCTTATCCCTCTCCGGCTTTTTCAGAGGCTGTGCGGCAATGCCGGAGCTGACCGGAAGCTTTGCCACGTTCGTGGGCAGATCCACATGACAGGCACCGGGCTTCTCACTCTCCGCATATTTAAAAGCGATCCGGACGATCTCATTGACGGAATTGGGGTTCACGATCTGTTTGCTCCGCTTTGTGATCGGTGCGAACAGCTCCACCAGATCCAGATACTGATGGGAGGTCAGGTGCATCCGCTCCGTTCCCACCTGCCCGGTAATGGCAATCAGCGGTGCACCGTCGGAATTGGCATCTGCCGTGCCTGTGATCAGGTTCGTGGCGCCGGGACCCAGTGTGGAAAAGCACACACCTGCCTTTCCCGTGAGTCTTCCGTACATATCTGCCATGAATGCCGCGCCCTGCTCATGCCGCACCACGATCACCCGGATATCCGATTTTTCCAGTGCATTCATCATATCCAGATTTTCCTCCCCCGGAATGCCGAAGACATATTTTACACCTTCATTTTCCAGACATTTCACCAGCACTTCCGCTGCGGTACTTTGCTTTTTTTCCTGCTCGCTCATATTTTCACCTCGTAATTTTCCTGACTTTTCCATAACAAAAAAGAGACAACGCTTTCCGTTTCTACGGACTTCGTTGTCTCTTTACCCGCTCATGTTAGCACACTCCCGGGCGATAGTCAATTATATTATCGCACCCGCGGCGTCTATTTCCGGCGATTTATTTTTCCTACCACAAACCCAAAGGCATTCCGCACTCCGGGGCCTGCGAAAAAGATCTGCCAGCACAGCGCCATGGGGAAGTTCTGGACGGTCTTCTGCAGCCACAGGGCGATGATCTGGTTGCCGGGATGCATGAAGAGACAGGTGGCGATAAAGCTCATCACCGGGCACATCAGGCATACGATCATGGAAGAGATCGCTAACGTAATGAAAATGGGCTTATCCTCCGGGGATACCATACGGAATGCCAGCTTCTGAGACAGCTTCTCCACTACAAAATACTCCAGAATGCAGGCAATGGGCCACATGATGGGGATCTCATGGAACGCTAACAGGAAGATCTCGTTGGTCATTCCTCCTTTGTCCAGTGCGATGTTGTAGCAGACCATGGCGTATACCATAACGAATGCCATGATCAGGGTGAAAATAATGTTCTGTAATCTTGTTTTCGGCATGAATTAATGCCCTCCTTTTCTAAAAATGGGCGCAAAAAGACACATGTGTGTTGTTCGTTAATCAGTGAGCAGTGCGCACATGTGTCGTTTCCAATTCTTACCTAAAGTCTCTATGCTATTTTGTCTGTTTATGCTATTTTCGCAACGGTGAGATTTTATCACATAGTTTTTGGAAAAGTCAATATGAAATTTTACAGATTACTTATCGGATCCAGTCTCCCAGCCATTCTGCCGCTTCTTCTGTGAGAATTCCTTCTTCGTCATAGATGGAATACGAAAAGCCATCCTTTTGCCACAGAATCAGATATACCCGGGCTTCGTCTCCTTTGAGTGTTGCCTTTGTACCGTTTACGTTCTCTTCCTGTACCCGGTCAAAATCCAGATAGACACCGGAGTTGTCTTCCGTTCCTATAGCCTTGCGGTAGTCCAGTCTCTCTTCTCCCGCTCCGTAATACCGGATCTCCGCCAGTCCGTCTCCAAGATAATTATAGCAGGTCTCCTGTGCCTCGAAGGGAAGCTGTTCCAGATCCTCTACCGGGAATCCCGCTGCCTCGGAAAGAGCCTCCACTGAGGAACATTCCTGTATTCCCCAGGAAGCGCTGCCGGTCAGTTCTCCCGTACCGGCCTCACTCCCCACCATGGGAGATTCCTGTCCGTTACCATTCCATATTTTCAGTAGTGCCACTGCTCCCACCAGCAAAAGTGCCAGACAGGCTGCGGTCAGACTGTATTTCTGCCACCGGTAAAAATGGGAAATCTTTTTTCCGGAGGGCTTCTTCTGTATCTCTGTATTTGCGATATTTTGCAGGATACGATCACGCATTTCTTCCGTTACCTGAATCTCTTCCATGATCTCATCATAAGATTTACTCAAAATCGTATGCCTCCTTCAAAATATTTTTCAACTGCTCCCGTCCCCGCCGCAGATCCGAGCGGACACTGCTTTCCTTCCGGTCAAGGATCCGGGCAATCTCCGCTGTGGAACAGCCCTCGTAGTAAAACAGATGGATGGCCGCCCTATAATTTGCCGGAAGCTGCTTCACGGCTTCCCAGACGAAGGACAGATCCTGTCTCTCCTTCGCCACCAGCGTTTCTTCCAGCTCATCGGTTTCCCTGAGACGGTTGTAGTCGATCCGGTTCTTGCTTAAATTTGCCGCCACTTTTAAAAGCCATGCCTTTTCGTGAACCGGCCCTGCAAAGTTCGGAGCCGTCTGCATGTATTTGATCAGGGTCTCCTGCAATATATCCTCTGCATCACTCTGGTTATGCAGATAGGAATATGCCAGTCGCAAGATCATATTGCCATATTGATCCAACAGCCGGGGGGCCGTTTCGTTCGTATCCTCTTTTGTGTCCGGGAAATCGATCACTTCCGCTTTATGAGCTGCTTTTGCAGCTGCCTGTTCTTTCCCATATTGCACGGCATCCCGAAAAAACTGTATTCCTATAGAAACCGCTGTTCGGAACTTATCCCGCAGCATGCGATCGAAATCATTGATCTCATAGTGTTCTCCGGTTGGATAAAAAGATTTTCCAACCGTCAGGCAATAGCCATCCATGTCTGTTCTCCCACCTTTTCTGCTCTTATTTTACTGCACCTGTGCTGCCAATGCTGTTATCGCATCCTCTGCCATACCGGTATTGCTTTCCGGATCCGCAACGCCATCGTTGTGCTGTGTATAAGCATAGACACCGATAGAATAACTATAGCCACCTTCGGTCCACACTGCAACCATTACCTTGCCATTGTTGCCGCGTAAAGTAACTTCTCTGTCTCCGACGGTCACGGTCTTTTCCTCGGAATATTCATTGTAGTCACCGCTGCAATCCTCATCTCCCGCTGCTTTGCGGACGCAGATCTCATCATCGCCGTGAAGATACATTACCTGGATCATATCATTCTCCATAGCTGTAATAGCTCGCTCTTCATAGCCGTCCACGCTGTCGGGAACGATGATATCGAAACCGGCCAACGCTGCTGCATCCGCCAGTGTATCACAATCCATAAAGGGATTGGGTATCTGGGTGTTGTCACCGATCGCGATGTCTTCTGTTGTTGTCGCGGCTGCATCGTCCGTAGGAATCTTCTCTTCACTCTCTGCTACGGTCTGCGATGCCGTCTCCGCTCCGATCGTCTTGTCCTCGTTATCTCCACAGGCTGCCAT
>JBNMJR010000203.1:0-4953 GCA_050873925.1 Acetatifactor sp. | reverse complement strand
GTTCATACCCTCCATGTCCTTTTTGCACTCTGCAATATAGCGTTCTGAGATCACGCTGGGCTCCACGCCCTCTTCGTTGGCTTTCTTGATAATCTTATCATCCACATCCGTGAAATTGGATACATAGTTCACTTCGTAACCCTTATATTCCATGTAACGGCGTACTGTATCGAATACGATCATAGGGCGGGCATTTCCGATATGGATCAGATTGTATACGGTGGGGCCGCAGACATACATTTTTACCTTGCCCGGCTCCAGGGGTTTAAATTCTTCTTTTCTCTTGCTTAAAGTGTTGTAGATTTGAATGCTCATTGTTTATCCTTTCCTGTCTTATCTGTTTTTGCTTCGCTCATTACCACCAGTCTGCGCAGCTGCTTCAGTTCATCTTCCATTTCCAGCACACGGTTGGTCAGTTCAGAATTCTCACGCTGCAATACCGTGATATCTTCCCGTACCGGATCAGGCAGGTCTGTCTGGTTCATGGTCTCCTGGGGAAGGCTGGCATTGTTACGCTTTACCACGCGCCCCGGTACGCCCACAACTGTGGATCCGGGCGGCACTTCACTTAATACCACGCTTCCGGCACCGATCTTGGAATTATCCCCGATGGTGAAGGATCCCAGAACTTTTGCACCCGCACTGATCATGACGTTGTTGCCGATGGTCGGGTGACGTTTGCCATGTTCCTTACCGGTTCCTCCCAGGGTCACTCCCTGATACAGGGTCACGTTGTCACCAATGATGGTAGTCTCGCCAATGATGACACCGTTACCGTGATCGATGAAAAATCCCTTGCCGATCTGCGCGCCGGGATGGATCTCGATGCCGGTCTTACGAACGCCGCGCTGGGAAATATACCTGGCCCAGAAATAATGCCCGCTCACATACAGTTTGTGAGCCAGACGGTAATGAATCATGACCTTGAAACTGGGATACAAAAGTACCTCCATGGAAGAATGAATTGCCGGGTCACGCTCCCTGATAATACGGACTTCTTCTTTTAAATTTTTGATGATGCCCATGTTCTCACCTCGAATATACTTCGACTATTCAGACATCATTTGCAAAACCGCAACTTCGTTGCTTTTTGGCTCTGAATAGTCTCAAAAAAAATACCGCGAATAAACTTCATCTTAGAGACGAATTTATCCGCGGTTCCACTCTACTTAAGGGACGATGCCCTTCACTCTTACGCCTATGGCGCTATACACATAACGGGTGCTCACCGGATCCGGATACTGACGTTTACTTTCCCCGGATCAGCTCACAGGCGCACTTCCTTTTCCTCGGACGAAAGCCGCTCCCAGCTTCCAACAGCTTCTCTCTGGCGTCCTACCTAAAAGTACTTTTCCTGTTCCATGCCTTTATTCTATAAATGATAATTCCTACTAAATAAGATATGCAAAAATGCCGGTTTTGTCAACCCCCTACCCCTTGTAATCCTCGATCATGGCTTCGATCTCCGCGATCTGTGCCGGGCTGAGCTTCTTGCTCTGGATGAATGCGGCGATCATCTTCGGCAGAGAACCGCCGTAGGCCTTCTCCACAAAGTCCTCACCCTGTGCCCTGTGATATTCCTCTTTGTTCAGCACAGAAGAAACGATGGCTTTCTCATTTTTGAAGATCCCGTTCTCACAAAGCTTCTTGATGAATGTATAGGTGGTGGATTTCTTCCAGCCAAACTTCTCCGCACACTGCTTTACCGGTTCCCCGGAACTTGTATCCCTCTGAATTCGTCTCGCATTATAAAAGGTCGATAGTATACAGGCCTTATTCTTAATTAAAGTCTATATCCCATCGACCTGTTTTGCCAAGCCCTACGCCGGGCATTTCTGTAGAATCTTTCCCGTTATTACCGCTTCAATATCCCATTTCCATATCCTGACCGTAAAATTAAGCGCTTATTTATGAAAAAGGGGCTTAAAATACCGCCTCTGATAATCGCAAAATTATCCGGGCGGTATTGTGCAGACAATCTAAGAAAAAAATGAGCTTTTTTTACCGCCGCAATACACAAAAAAGAATTGCCCGGCGGTAATACATGGAAAAGGGTCCTCAGCAGTTTATCTCTTCGGACACCCGCCGCAGCTTCCGCAGCCACCCTGTACCGCCTGTGCGGTGAGATCAAAAGGAGTGGTCACCAGACAGATCGCCTGAGAAGAAATTCCCTCTCCGCTTCCGGTAAATCCCAGCCCCTCCTCAGTGGTGGCTTTCACATTGACCTGTCCCACATCGATCAGCAGCGCCTTTGCGATATTTTCCCGCATGGTATCAATGTGGGGGCGCATCTTCGGCGCCTGTGCAATGATCGTTGCATCGATATTTTCAATGAATACATGATTCTCTTCCAGCAGTTCTCCCACTTTTTCCAGTAATTTGATGGAAGAAATGCCTTTGTAAGCGGGATCCGTATCCGGAAAATGCTTTCCGATATCCCCCAGTGCCGCTGCTCCCAGCAGTGCATCCATGATTGCATGGAGCAGGACATCCGCATCCGAATGCCCCAGAAGACCCTTTTCATAAGGTATTTTCACACCGCCGATGATCAGGTCTCTTCCCTCCACCAGACGATGTACATCATATCCCATTCCGATTCTCATACTTATAACCTTTCCGCAGACGTTATCCCCAAGCTCTTCTGTCCGGTTCCGGCCAGTGCCGGGTACCAATGTCGTCTGCAATATCCTAAAACTCTATCATTATTTTCTTGCCACAGCACAATTCATCAAATCCTCCGTGCTGTCGAATACATAGACTGTATAACTGCCGTCTTCATACACCTTTTCACCCTGTTTCAGCGCAGGCGCTGATGCATACTCCGCACATTCCTCCGATGTCAGAAGCAGGAACGCCTCTCCGGTATGATATCCTTCCTCATAATATTTCATGGGAGAAGACCACTTGAAATACTCCAGATGTTCGGGATCTCCGATGTTGCCGATCTCTACTTTGCCATTGGTAAGCTCCGTGATAATGTTGGCATTATTATAAGTAGCAAAGCCAAAATCATACCCGTTTTCCGCAAGGAACTGCGCCACGGGACGCTTCGTTTCGTTCTTGTCCACTGTCAGGAAAGACATTACCGTTTTGCCTGTTCCGAGAATCAGGCAAATAGTAAGCAGCGCTGTCATCGCCAGACGGTCAAAGGGCATTTTCTCCTCTTCCAGGTAAAAACACAATACCGGCAATGCAAAAATAAAGATCGTAATATAATACCGCGGCACCATGGTACTGGTGGTGAAAATAAACACAAACAGATTCAGCACGAAGCTGACCTTTAAAAAGAGGACGATCAGGCTGCGAAATCCTGTATCCCGCTTCATCTTTCCACTCTTCACCGTAACATATCCGTAGATTCCCAGCATTACGAAGGCCGCCATGGTCACAACGCCTCGCAGGGATAAAAAGCCTTTATCGGGAATATAGCCAAAGAGCATCAAAAGACACCCTACCGCATTCTGAATCCGTTCGAATAACACACCGTGATACAGGGCAATGAAATTAGTGGCACCGTAGGTCTGGAACACATATTTATGGCTGATCCACACTACATTGATGCCGTAACCTGCCAATGCAAAAAACGCACCTGCCAGGCTGTAGAGAAAATACCGCATCCGGACCGTGGGCAGTAAAGCATGAAAACGCTCTTTTGTCATCTCTCCACGAAACTGCTGAAATTCCTCGCCGCCTAACAGATAGAAAAAGGAAGTCAGTACCAGCGGGCACTGTAATGCAAGCAAATAACGCACGCCGGACATTCCACAGACAATGGCCAGAAGTACATAGAATATCCACAGACTGACTTTGCGTTTTGCACCATATGCTCCACTGCACAACCGCAGATACATGCCGAAGAACCACAACACCAGGATCACATGGGACATATAGGTATTGCCCATCTGCATATGCGTCATCATGGTCTCGGAAAAGGGCAACAACAGCAGGCAGGAACTTAACACCGTAAGCTCTCCGGATACTTTTAATGGCTTCATAAAGTAATAATAGGAAGCCAGCATCAGCCCGTAAAACACCAGATTTGTGATCGTGCGGATCACATGCCAGTTGTTGCAGATCCGGAACAGCGGTCCCATAATCAGCTGTGTATACAACACACGGAACTCCGTGGAGTAATACCAGTTTGTCGTGGAAAAAATATGATGCTCCCCCGCAAGGATCCGGGAAAAGATCATCTCCGCCGCCATATCGGAATCCAGCCAGTGATCCTGACTGATAATATTTAAACCCAGCAGAAGTAAAAGTGTTGCTCCAAGCAAAATATATGGTATCTGTTTTTTCAGTGTTTTCATACCGCAGACCTTTCTGTTATTGCCTATGCATTCTTTCCTAAACTATACACGATTTGCCGCAAAAGCACAACTGCGGCTTTTGCGGCAAATACATAAAATTCCTCATCAACTTAAGATCGTTTTCTCTTGGGGAAGCTGTTGCCGATGCCCGGCTCTTCCCGCTTCTTTCTCTTTTTTGCTTCTCTCTCCACTCTGTCCCCGGAGTATTTACGGTCCGCTGCCTTTTTGTCGCGGCTGCCCCATTTTCTTCCGTCCTCGCGGTTCTCGTCTCTGCGACGTTTTCTGTTCTCGCCGGAACCGTTGCTGCCATCGTCCCTGCGATCTCTGTCACCGCGGCCGAATCTTCTGCGATCCCCGTCTTCACGACTACTTTTCCGTCTGCCGTCTCCTCTGCCGAAACTGCGGCCTTCGCCATCATTTCTGCCGAATCGTCCCTTTTCTCCGAACCGTCCGCGGCGCTGCACGTAATCATCTGCGGCGATCTCTTCGCCCTTATCACCTACCTGGTATTTCAGCATGGCTGCCGCCAGATCCAGTGCATCGCAGCCCTCCTCTTCCATTTTCCGCTGTAAAAAGCTCTTCATCAGCTCAATGTCTTCGTGCTCATGCAGTTCCCACGCCTTGTTCAGGTACTTATCCGCTT
>JBNMJR010000202.1:0-4984 GCA_050873925.1 Acetatifactor sp. | reverse complement strand
CTGTACCTTTGTTCATAATAGATACCTCCACAAATTCTTTGCTGTCATTTACTTTTTGCAATGTATACAACATTGTCTCAGCAACTGCATCATAGCACAGCAGGTAGTAAAAGTAAATAGACGATTCTGTAAAATTGCACAAAAATTTATAGGCAATTCCTTCATAAATACGAATAAATGAAGAAAATCTTGGGAAAATATTACAAAATTGTTAAGAAATGATTGCTGTAAGGGCTTTCCTGTGGTAAAATGGGGTGATGTTTAGCGGAGGTGACTCTATGAAAAGACGTAAACATAAGCGAAGACTGAATCATGTGCTGATCCTTACGTCAGATGCAGCAGATGCCAATGTAAAGCAGTTCCGTGTACGCGCATGGATCGTGGAAGTCGTGGTACTTCTGTTGTGTGTACTGATCGGTGGAGTGATCGGCTATTTTATCTATGAAGGACAGCTCTGGGAAAATGCCAGCAGACGGAGCCATGAGCAGGTCGTGGCACTGGAAGAAGAGAACAAGACACTGAGCGAACAGAACAGTAAGCTGGAAGCACAGGTAACGGAACAGGCGGAAGAAATACAGATCTTAAGTGATACGGTAAGCCAGAAGGTACAGAGCGAGAGCGAATTGTCTGCAACTCTGGAAAAGCAGAGTCTTCCCACGGAATTTCCTCTGACAGGTTCTGCATCCATGGAGGAAGTAAGTGAGGGCGATCCCATGTGTATATTCCATGCATCGGTGGGAACAACGGTTGTGGCGGCAGCCAGCGGCACAGTCATTGCTGTAAATGATGATGAAATCTACGGACACAGCGTCTGGGTGGATCATGGTAACGGCTATATCACCATCTATCGGAATAAAGGAGATACTACAGTGAACGTGGGAGATTCCGTAGTACAGGGAACCACGCTGTTTGTCATCGGTGAAGATAACGCAGATCTGGGATACCAGATGCAGAAGGACGGAAGCTATATCAATCCTATGGATATGCTTGCAATCAGTGGCTGATTGCGGAAAGGTTTGGAAGATACATGTTAGGAAAAAAGAATGCAGATACAAAAATGAGCACACTGATCGGTGCCGGCGCGGAGTTAAACGGAGATTTTACACTGGACGGTTCCGCAAGAATTGACGGTAAGATCGGTGGTAACGTGACGGTAACAGGCAGTCTGATCCTGGGAGCCGGAAGTGTGGTTACGGGAGATGTACAGGCTGCATCTGTACTGATCGGTGGGGAAGTGACCGGAAATATCATTGCGCCGGATAAGGCGGAACTGACAGCTTCGGCAAAAGTACTGGGAGATATCGCCACAAAGGTGATCGTTATTGATGAACATGCCGTATTCCAGGGCAAGATTGATATGAATCAGACGGTTCCCGACAAAAAGGGAAAGGCAAGAGCAGCCAAAGCGGTCCGTTCCGGACGTAAGAGCGCCAAGGCAGCCATTGCCGAAGCACTGAAGGAAGTGGAAGAGGAAGAAAAGAGAGAGAATCAGGAGACTGCACAGGCAGCAGAGACGGTGGAGAAGACAGAAACTCCGGCCGCGGAAGCAACAGCAACCGGTACAAGTGAAGCATAAGAAGAATAAAGGATAAAATAAAAACAGGAGCGCCGGTTTTTCGGGCTCCTGTTTTTGGCTTTAAGAATTCTGTTCCGGTTCCTTTTTCTCCATACGTCCGAAGACCAGCTCGTAACCGTCGTTGCCGTAATTCAGAGAACGGTTTACGCGGCTGATGGTAGCGGTGGAAGCACCGGTCTTCTCGGCAATCTCCAGATACGTCTTGCCGTCCTTCAGCATGGCAGCTACTTCGAAACGCTGAGACAGAGACAACAGTTCGTTGACGGTACACAGATCTTCGAAGAAACTGTAGCATTCTTCACGGGACTGCAGACACAATACCGCGTCAAAAAGGGAATCTACAGCGTCCGTTTTGATTTTTTTATTCATTGTCGACACACCTTTCCATAGTTGTAATCAATACAACGCAACTATTAGTATTTTAGCATACTAAAGTTGTAAAGTAAAGGAGTGAAACAAAATAGTTATAAAATCTTCATAAATTCAGAGAACAGAGGAAAGGTGCAACTGTTGACATGTAGTTTTGAATACTATATAATAGCCACATAGAGAAAACAAGTAGCTGCGTAGCAGATATTTGTTTTCTTGTGGCTATTAACGAGAGAACCGTCTGCGAAGCAGACAGCAGAGTGCGAAGCACGGGTTCTCGAGTTAATGTAACCCGGGAACTGCATCGCGAAGCAGACAGCAGAGTGCGAAGCACGGGTTCTCGAGTTGTTTTCGAGTTAATTTTTTTGGAAACTACCTCACGGAAAGGACAGCAGGAACATTATGGCAGCAACAACAGAAGAATTACTTCAGACGATCTTACAAAGTCTGGAGAAAGTAGAATATATCAAGTCGGAAGACATTCCGAATATTGATCTGTATATGGATCAGGTACTGACCTTTATGGATCGTAAGCTGCGTTCCGCAGTGCGTCCCCAGACCGAAGACCGCATCCTGACCAAGACCATGATCAACAATTATGCGAAGAATGATCTGCTGCCGCCTCCGGTAAAAAAGAAATATTCCAAAGAGCATGTGCTGCTTCTTATTTTTATCTACTATTATAAAGGGGTCATTCCCATGAATGAGATCCAGACACTGCTTAAGCCCCTTACCGATCGCTATTTCCAGAACGGACAGGCCTTTGACCTGGAAAGCGTTTACAAGGAAGTGGTGGTGCTGGAGAAGGAACAGCTGGAGGACCTGAAAAAGGATATTGTGGAGAAATTCCGCAGAGCAGAGGATTCCTTTACCGAAGTGACCGGAGAAGAGCAGGAGTTTTTACAGAAATTTGCTCTGATCTGCCTGTTAAGCTTTGATGTCTATATGAAGAAGATGATCGTGGAACAGCTGGTATCGGAACTGGCAGACACGATGAAACCCAGGGAACCGGAGAAGGAAGCCCATAAGAAAAAGAATTAGAACGATTTGGAAAGTAAAAGGACAATAGAATGAAAGCAATCATGGATCTTCATACGCATACTCTGGCAGCAGGGCATGCGTATAGTACCTTATTGGAGAATATAGACGCTGCATTGGCAATGGGATTACAGTATCTGGGAATGAGTGAGCACGGACCGACTTCTCCGGGAGGCCCTCATAATTTCTTTTTCAGCAATTACAAAGTGATTCCCAGAACATATGACCGAGAAGAGAACACCGGCCGGGTAATACCGAAGCCGGACGGCAGTCTGCGCCTGCTATGCGGTGTGGAAGCAAATATCTGCGGTAGGAACGGTGAACTGGATCTGGAGGAGCGCTATCTGCAGAAAATGGATTATGCCCTTGCCAGCATTCATCCCTTTGCCTTTACCGCGGGAAGCCGCAAGGAGAATACACTGGCTTCTGTCAGGGCTTTTCAGAATCCTTATGTGAAAATACTGGGGCATCCCGATGACGGCAGATTCCCGTTAGATTATGACGAACTGGTAAGGGAGGCTAAACAGGCACAGGTGGCTCTGGAAGTGAACAATTCTTCCCTGAATCCCCAGTCGGCAAGGCAGGGCGGCAGAGAAAATATCACGGAGCTGTTAAAGACTTGCATGAAGTATGACCAGCCTGTTATAATGGGAACGGACAGCCATATGTGCTTTGCCATCGGTGTGTTTGGTGATGCGCAGCAGCTGATGCGGGAACTGGAATTTCCGAAGGAACTGGTGTTGAACTATGACCCGGAGAATATCCGTAAGCTGATCAACATAACATTATAGCTGATCCCGCCCGGCAAGACCGGACAAGAATTTAAGCCGTAGACGGCAGGCCCTGTATGAGGGCAGATAGGAGAACAACTGAAAGACGCAAATTGTGGATATTGCATGAGAGGAGAACTGTTAGACAAGTTCGGTATTTTTATCTGTGATCTGAAGGTGAGCAGCCTGATCCTGTTCAAGGAGCAGAGCCACCCCGGCAGATGTATCGTGGCATATAAGGATCATGTCAGCGAGATCGTGGACATCAGCGAGGAAGAGAGAAGATTATTCTTCGAGGATGTGGCTCATGCAGCCAAAGCCATCCATGCAGCATTCCATCCCGATAAGTTAAACTATGGCGCTTACGGTGACACCGGCTGCCATCTGCACATGCACCTGTGCCCGAAGTACAAGGACGGCTTCGAGTGGGGCGGAACCTTCGAGATGAACCCCGGCAAGACCCTTCTGACCGATGCGGAGTATCAGGAGATGATCGATAAGATCAAAGCAAATCTGTAATTTGCCCGGAACATTTTCCCCGGGATGACATAGAATAGATATGTAATCTCAGGGAGGATGAATGATTATGAAAACAAGGAAAGTAACGGCAACGGTATTGTCTGTAGTGCTTGCGGCAGCTGCGCTTACGGGCTGCGGCAGCGCACAGCAGACGAACGGACCAAAGAAGACCAGAGTGGTGCTCAATGAGGTAGCCCACTCTCTTTTTTATGCACCGATGTATGTGGCAATCGAAGAAGGATATTTTGAAGACGCCGGAATCGATCTGGAACTGGTGACGGGATTCGGCGCGGATAAGACCATGACGGCGGTACTGACCGGGGAGGCGGATATCGGCTTCATGGGCAGTGAAAGCACCATTTACACCTATGCCGGCGGCACGGAAGATTATGTGGTGAATTTTGCCCAGCTGACCCAGCGGGCGGGCAATTTCCTGGTGGCGAGAGAACCCATCGATGATTTTTCCTGGGATATGCTGAAAGGAGCGAAGGTCTTGGGTGGCAGAGCAGGCGGCATGCCGGAGATGGTATTTGAATATATTCTGGCAAAGAACAATATCGATCCCGCCACGGATCTGTCCATCGACCAGAGCATTGACTTCGGTTCCACGGCAGCAGCCTTTTCCGGCGGACAGGGTGACTTTACCATTGAGTTCGAGCCTCATGCAACGTTGTTGGAGCAGAAAGGTGACGGCTATGTGGTGGCCTCTCTG
>JBNMJR010000201.1:0-4998 GCA_050873925.1 Acetatifactor sp. | reverse complement strand
CATCCTTCCTGTCTGCATCTTTCATATAAAGGCCGCACCAGCCAGTGCTGCACATATTATCTTTTTCCCCGTGTCCATAATGCACAAAGCATGTCATCGCGAATCAGCGAATGCTCACTCCCGTACATATACTGATTCATCATATTCATGATATGAGCCGACACCGGATCACCGCATACCATATGTTGCTCCAGCAAACGTATCGTTTTATCCTGTGCCGTTTCCATGTTCTGCACATTCCAACGCAATTCCTTTTTAAATTCTTCGTATGTCATTGATCCCCCATTATTTTGTCCCTGCTAAAGCAGAGAACTTATCCGTAAATTTGTGTACAAAAATAAAAGGTACTGTTTAAAAAATCGTTGGAAATCCCGGCCGAACGGCCTATTTAGAATTCTTATTTCAGAGATTTACATTATCCGAAACCATCCGGATTTCGGATAACTCCACCCTATCATAGATGGATTGCTTTGTCTATATGCGATTTCACCAAGGATATCTTTCGTCGAATTTCACGAAAGAATGATTTCAAAAAGAAAAAAAGTCCCCGTTTTCCGCGAAAACAGGGACTTTACAAATGTCAAATATAAAATTACACAACGCGTCGTACTGCCAGGATCGGACGGTAATTTGCATTGCTGATCTTGATGCCGGTACGCTGTGTGCTGGCATGCACGATCAGTCCGCCGCCGATATACATGGCCACATGACCGTCATAACAAATCAGGTCTCCCGGCTGCGCATTGCTGTAGTCCACACCGGTGCCACAGCTTCTCTGTTCATAGGAAGTACGGGGAATACTGTAACCGAAATCACTGTAGACACGGAAGGTAAATCCGGAGCAATCCGCACCGTTCGTCAGGCTGGTACCACCCGCCACATACGGATTACCTATGTACTGACAGGCATATTTGGCAAGACGTTTTCCCATATCACTGCCGGAGGCACTGTCAATGACCGAGGTATAATTGGTCGTTGCATAGGTACCGGTGGCCGCCGCAGTATTTCCCCGCTGGGACTGCGCCTGCAGCTGTTTTAACTGCTTCTGTTCCTGCTGCAAAAGCGCCTTCGCCACAGAAGCTTCCTGCTTTGCCTTCTTGATCTCCGCATCATAGTTGGCGGATTCCTGCTTTTTCTTGGCCAGCATAACATCCAGTTCGGATTTCTGGTTCTCCAGATCCGCTTTGTCGGCTTCCAACTGGTCTTTATCGGCCTGCAACTGGGTCTTCTCTTCTTCCAGCTGATTCCACAGCGCCAGCACCTGTTCCTTGGTCTCTTCGTATTCCTGCAGCTTCTGACGGTCGTACTCGTAGACGCTCTCCACGAAGTCCATCCGGTTCAGCATGCCGCTTAAGCCGCCACCCTGCAGCAGAAGATTCACATAATTCTCCGAGGAGTCATTTTCATACATCATGCGCATACGGGTGACCATATCGTCATGCTGTTTTTCTTCCTGGGCCTTGGCAACGTTATACTCTTCCTGGGTCTGATCGATCTGTACCTGCTTGTCGGCAAGCTCCGTTTCCTTTGCTGCGATCTCATCTTCCTTCATGCCGATACTGGTCATAGTGTTGATGATCTCCGCATTCAGGTCATCGATCTTCTCCTGTACCAGATCCTGTTCATCCTGCAGGGAATTGATCTGACTGTTGATGTTATTCAGCTGGTTCTGATGATTTGTGATACTGTTCTGCAGATCACTCATGGAAGGTGCCGCCTGCACTGTCTCTGCAGGAGATTCCCAGACTGAACCGGTGGCCGTCAGTGTCACCGCTGCCAGAAGAAGGTAACATAGACACTTTCCTTTTGCTCTATTTACTTTTCTGCCGGCAGTTTTTTTCTTCATAGGTAGAGTTACTCCATTATTCCTATATCCGGAGTACCTCATTCGCAAAATCGCATCTGCGATGGTCATCTTTTGCTCATGTGGTTACTTCGTAACATACATTTTGTCAGATATGCTTATGTATGCAAGCATCCAACGCATATCTTTCAAAATGATACGTTACTCCGGATATATTACAGGTCGCAGTTATTTACAGTACGGGGGAAGGGGATAACGTCACGGATGTTGCCCATTCCTGTGATATACATTACGCAGCGCTCAAAGCCCAGTCCAAAGCCAGCGTGGCGTGCGGAACCGTAACGGCGCAGATCCAGATAGAACTGATAGTCTTCCTTGTTCAGTCCCAGCTCTTCCATACGCTTCTCCAGAATCTCCAGATTGTCCTCACGCTGGCTGCCGCCGATGATCTCGCCGATACCGGGTACGAGGCAATCCATAGCGGCTACGGTCTTGCCATCTTCGTTCAGCTTCATGTAAAAAGCTTTGATCTCCTTCGGATAATCGGTTACGAATACAGGTCTCTTGAATTCCTTCTCTGTCAGATATCTCTCATGCTCGGTCTGCAGATCGCATCCCCAGAATACCTTGTAATCGAATTCATCATTATGCTTCTCAAGGATCTTGATAGCCTCAGTGTAAGTCACATGGCCGAAGTCAGAGTTGACTACATGCTGCAATCTCTCGATCAGTCCCTTATCCACGAACTGGTTGAAGAATGCCATTTCCTCCGGAGCATTTTCCAACACATAACGAATTACATACTTTAACATGCTCTCTGCCAGGATCATATCATCCTTCAGATCTGCAAAACAGATCTCCGGCTCGATCATCCAGAACTCTGCCGCATGACGGGTAGTGTTGGAATTCTCAGCACGGAAAGTCGGTCCGAAGGTGTATACGTTCTTGAATGCAAAAGCATAGGTCTCTACATCCAGCTGTCCGCTTACGGTAAGGTTTACAGGCTTGCCAAAGAAATCCTGCGTATAATCCACTTTGCCATCCTCGGTCTTGGGCACATTGTTCAGATCCAGTGTGGTGACCTGGAACATTTCACCAGCACCCTCACAGTCGCTGCTGGTGATCAGCGGGGTGTGCACATAGACAAATCCCCTCTCCATGAAGAAGGTATGAATCGCATATGCGATCAGAGATCTGACACGGAACACTGCCTGGAAAGTATTGGTGCGTGCTCTCAGATGAGACATGGTACGAAGATACTCAAAGGAGTGACGCTTTTTCTGTAAAGGATAATCTGCAGTAGAAGGTCCTTCCACGATCACTTCCGCTGCCTGCATCTCAAATGCCTGCTTAGCCTCAGGGGTGGCCACGATGGTGCCGCGGATCACAACTGCCGCACCTACATTGATCTTGCAGATTTCCTGGAAATTCGCAAGTCCGTCTCCGTATACTACCTGTAAAGGCTCAAAAAAAGTTCCGTCGTTGATCACCAGGAAACCGAAGTTCTTGGAGTCACGATTGTTCCTCACCCAGCCGCCTACGGTGATCTCCTTACCGATATAGACGTCCTTTTCCCGGTGAAGTTCTCTGATGTCTGTTAATTCCATAATTTTTCCTATCCGCACGCTGCGACGTGCTCTATCTGAACCGGCCCGCATCCTATTCGCCGGTCACATACTGTTTTTCAAAGCTTAATTGTTGGTGATCTTTGCGTTCTCTACCAGATAATCTGTCACCTTGTCATAGAGGAAATACTCTCTGTAGTCTTCCTTGGAGGTGTCACCGATATACTCCTCAATGGTGTCGTAACCGGCTGCCGTAGCACGATCCAGCAGGATCTGATCCAGTTCTTCATCACTGATGTTCAGGTTTTCTTTGTTGGCCACTGCCTGCAGGGCAATATCCTGCTTTGCTGCTTCCTCAGAGTAAGTAGCCAGAAAAGATGCCAGATCCTGTCCGTAATAATACTGGGTGAACGTATCTCCGTCCACACCGTAAGCAGATGCCATGGAGGTAATACTGCTCTCCGCTGCATCGGAATATTTCTGTACCAGAGCCTCCGGTACGGAAGTAAAGGTATTATTTGCCATAAACGCATCCATAACTGCCTGATCCACATTGCTCTCATAGTTCTGCTGTGCGTTTTCATTCAGATAATCATAGGCATACTGACGAAGCTCTTCCTCGTTGGTCACACCATCGATGCCGAAATTGTTGATAACTTCATCACTGAACACACCATCCTGCTCCGGCTCGATAAAGTTTACGGTCACGGTAAATACCACGGCCTGTCCTGCCAGATCGGAATTTCCATAGTTCTCCGGGAATGTAAGATCCAGATCCACAGTCTCGCCGGGCATTACGCCGATCAGTCCGTCCTCAAATCCGGCAATAAAATTACCGGAACCGATGGTCAGATCATAGCCCTGGGAGGTGCCTCCGTCAAATGCCACGCCGTCCTTTTTGCCTTCGTAATCAATGTTGACGGTATCTCCGGTCTCCACGGCACGGTCCATAATACCACCGTTCTCTGCGGTAATGTTTCCATAATATACATTATTGACCAGGCTGTTCCACTCGTCCTCATCCACTTCCACGGTGTCTACGGATACTTCCAGGCCCTTGTACTCGCCCAGCGTCACATACTTGTCCACATCCATATCCTTCAATGCAGTGCTTTCTGCTCCGGTGCCGGTCGCTGCATCAGTGCCGTCTCCTGTATCCTTTGCTCCGCAGCCTGCCAGCATACACATGCTTAAAACCACTGCCAGAAATCCTAATGTCTTTTTCTTCATTCTAATACTTCCTATACCTTTCATTTTGTGCCTATGATGCGAAATGCACCATAGCACCGCCCATTATAACACATCCACCGTGCTATAACAAGGGTGACAATAACCGGCAGACCTGCTCTTTTATGCGGATCTTCAGGCTCCTTCCCGCGTAATAATCCCGGGTGATCTGCCTGCAGACTTCCAGATCTTTCCGGAAAATTTCCACCATTTCCCGGGCCTTCTTATCGTCATACACCACAGCATTCACTTCAAAATTCAGTGCAAAGCTGCGGATGTCCATGTTCGCCGTTCCGTAACACAGCACTCTGTCATCCACGATCATACCCTTGCTGTGCAGGAACCCATTATTGTAAGTATAGCAATTGGCCCCGGCCATGACCATATCTCCGAGGTAGGAAT
>JBNMJR010000200.1:0-5064 GCA_050873925.1 Acetatifactor sp. | reverse complement strand
GCCACGTTGTGGGGGCAGCCGGTGGGCATTTTTTTCCTGTATTTTATCAGCGGTGTTTTTGCTGCCTGCCTTTTCCAGCATTTAGAGCAGGAATTTGCCATCGGGATTCCGCTGTTCTTATCGCTGTTCTGCCTTTTATTGTGTGAGACTGCGAATGTGGTGCTGCTGACCAACGAACATTTAAGCCTGGAACAGTTTCTGGTTCCGGCAGCGAACCTGATCGTGTCGGGAATATTGCTTCTGGGTATTTTGAAAATTTTTTCGGGTACCGTGGTATTTAAAGATCGTGTAAAATATCTGGAACTGAATGACACAGAGAATCAGGTACTGGTAAAGTATCGGGGGGAAGACCGTTCCGAATATTTTCTGTGTGTACATACAGCCTATTTCTGCGAGCGGATCGCAAATAAGCTGGAACTGGACAGTGATGCCCTGAAATGTGCCGGATTATATCACAGAAAAGGCTGGGATCTTATGCAGGAGACTCCGGGAATGGAATTTCCGGCAGGCGCATCGGAGATTCTGGAAGAATATAAGGGAACGAAGAAATACAGAAAAGCGGAGACGGCAGTATTGTATTGTTCCGATGCGGTAGTCAGTGCTATCCTTATGCTGTTGCAGAAGGAACCGGAGAAAAAGCCGGATTACGAGCAGGTTATTGACAGGATTTTTGATAGGATCCGGGAGAAAGGTATTTTCAGCGAATGTGACCTGTCCTTACGGGACTGGAACCGGATGCAGAAGATATTCAAGGAGGAGAAATTATACTATGACTTTTTACGTTGAAAATGAAACAGATGAGACATTTTCAAATGGGGAAAACAGTTTTCCCATAGAAGAGACCGTGGAACAGGTGGCCACGGCAGTACTGGATATGGAAGGATGCCCCTATGAGATCCAGCTGAATGTACTGTTGACAGACAATGACGGAATCCATGCCTACAACAAAGAATACCGGAATATCGACAGGGAAACGGATGTATTGTCCTTCCCGAATCTGGATTTCGATGCTCCCGGCAATTTTGAGATCTCTGAGGACAGAGAGGCGGATTATTTTGATCCGGATACCGGAGAACTGATCCTCGGGGATATTATTATCTCTGTGGACCGGGTCAAAGAACAGGCGGAAAGCTATGGACACAGCCGGAAGAGAGAGTTCGCATTTCTGGTAGCTCACAGTATGCTTCATCTATGCGGTTATGACCATATGGAAGAGGATGAGGCGAAGGTAATGGAGGAAAAGCAGGAGCAGGTCCTCGCATCCCTTGGAATTACAAGAGATTAAAAAGGGCGTGTCATACACGTAAAGGTAGCTTACATGAATCAGGTGGAAGTAAAAAGAAGACAAATACAGAGTTTTTCCTATGTCCTTGCCTGTATCAATATCTGGGTGTTTGGGAAAAGCATCGGAGATAACGGTCTGGGATATCTGGCGGCTGCTGTTCTGGTATTTGCCCTGTTCTGGGTGCTTACCGGAAAAAATCTGCCGGACAGAATGGGCAGAATGCTCCGTGGGAAAAATGCCAGAGGTCAGTATCGGAATGTTTCCAAAATGCGCAAGAACATGATGTTGTTTCAGATCGCGGCGGGACTTTTGGGAACACTTTTGTGCATGAGTCTTGGCTGGATCCTGTTGGAAAAAGTCTTTCTGGTGCCCTACGGAAGTATGATCCTGTGGATCCTGAGTCCGGCACTTTTTCTTCGCTGCATCCAGTCGGTATTTTTAGGATATTTTCAGAGTGAGGGTTCGGAAATGCCCTCTGCGGTATCTTCGGTACTGCGACAGGTGTTTTTTCTGGGACTGGGTCTGGTGTTCCTGGGAATTTTCCAAAACTATGGAGAAAAGGTCAGTCTTTTATTAAAGCGCTCAGATTTTACATCCATGTACGGAGCTATGGGAATTGCAGTGGGAATGTTGCTTTCGGAAGTGTTGGTGCTGTTATTTGTCTTTGTGATCTATCGTGGCAGCATGGCCGGCAGAAGAGAAGCGGAAAGCGGTATGAAGGGAACCGACTCCTTCTTTGCACAGTTGCGGACACTATTGATCCCTATGGGCGGGGATATTCTCAGAGACCTGTTTTTATTGTTGCCTTTGTGGGCCGGCCTGCTTTTCTTCCAGAAAAGATCGGCGGATATTTATGCATCGATTTCGATGTATGGAATTTTCATCGGCAGATATCTGACCACGATACTGATGCCCGCAGCAATTTTAGGTGCGGGAATTCTGCCGGGGGTGGCCAGAACCGGCAGCCATATCCGTAAAAAAGAAGAAAGATATGCAAGAACCGCATTTCAGGCAGGAATACAGGGAACCGTGGTACACGGATTCTTTTTCGCAGCCTGGCTTGCTGTATTGGCAACAGCGCTGTCACAGGCTTTGGACAAATCTGCGGAAATGGCACTTACCGGTTTGTTCACCACGGGATCTTCGCTGGTTCTGTGGTTCCTGCTGTTGTTCTATTTTTCGGAGATACTGGAGATCCGCGGTGAAAAGCATCTGCTCCTGGCAGGATACGGAATTCTGGACATCGTGAGCATCATAGCATTGCTGATCCTTCTGAATATGGGAAATACAACAACAGCATTATCTTTAAGCCTGGTACTGGGAACAGCAGCGGGAGGAATCGTTCTTGGTGTACTTACCTGCCTCCGGATGAAGACCTGGCCGGATCTGCTGCGGACACTGGCAATTCCCGCCGGAAGCTGCTGTGCCTGCGGATTGCTGGCTTTTGGACTGGAGAAGATCTGCCTGCCCCATCTGGGCGCACTGGTAACGGTGTTGCTGGAACTGGTGATCACCGGTGCGGTTTACTGGTTTTTGCTTTTGATGTTACGCAGTTTCCGAGGACAGGATCTGAACTATGTTCCCGGCGGTAAAGTCCTGCGTGCTTTCGGAAAAGCACTCCGATTACTTTAAAACTGTTTTACGGATGTATATTTTCGATAAAATAACTGATACTGATACAAAGAGTCAATAGAAACATCATGGATGTGAGGCAGTATGAAATTTGTAAAACGTATCAGTTACTTTTTTGTGATTCCGGTTGTGTTTTTAATCCTTGGAATCTTTCTTGGTGTCTGGGGCATTCGCTTTTTCTATCCCGGACAATGGCAGGATCTGAATGAGAACAGACTTTCCCTGCCATCCGAGGAAGAGGAGGCTGCGGCAGACGCAGATCCTTATGAGACAGCTCCCAGTATGGAGGCAGCCGTCCTGGGGGAGACACTCTGTGCGGATACCGAATATGTGCTGGAAGAGGCGGACATTGTACGGGGTACCACCGTGGAGACCTCATGGAAGATCCCGCATAAATATATCGGGATGAACAGAGAAAATTTTCTGGAGACCATGGAACTCTATGCGGCCCATCCGCCGTTGTCGGAGATTGAGCGAGGCTTTGTGGGGCTGGAGGTATTGTCTTTCTCCCAGGACAAGGTGGAGGTTCGCATGGATTACCGTTATATCCAGCCCAGTGCGAGTTTTTATCTTGCGGTGTCGGACAATGAAGTGGTGGTATATCTGGAAGACAGATCCACGGTATATATCAATACCGGAATTTCACTGGAAGAATTGCCGGAACAGGTACAGCTCCAGATCATGGACATGCTGTTTGTTCCGGATGAAGAAACATTATATGATTTTTTAGAGACGTATTCGTCATAGAAAAACGGGCAAAGGTGATGCAGATGAAGAAAAAGATCGGCGTGATCGGCGGTGGTGCTGCCGGAATGATGGCAGCCATAACCGCGGCAAAAGAAGGTGCGCAGGTGACGATTTTAGAGCGTAACGACCGCGTGGGAAAGAAAATATTACAGACAGGAAACGGTAAATGTAATCTGGGGAACCGGGCGCTTTTCGCGGAGTGCTATCACGGCGGAGATTTGGAATGGATTCTGGAGGCGCTGGAACACTTTGACACAGAGGATACGATACGTTTTTTCCAGAGCATTGGTCTGATGGTAAAGGAGAAAAACGGCTATCTCTATCCGGTGTGTGAGCAGGCAGCTGCAGTGCTGGACGTTTTACGTTATGAATTGCAGGCGCTCGGTGTGGAGATCCTGTATCAGTGCAAGATCACAAAGGTCGAAAGAATGGACTCCGGGAAGTTGCAGATTAGTGACGGAGAAAAGACATGGCAGTTCGATGCGGTGATCGTGACCTGTGGCGGAAAAGCAGCCCCGGCGACCGGATCGGACGGCAGTGGCTTCAAAATTGCAAAAAAGCTGGGACATACCTGTGTTCCTTCGGTACCCGCACTGGTGCAGCTGCGCTGCCAGGAGACCGACCTTTTAAAGGGGATTGCAGGTGTCCGGGCAGACAGTGAGATCCGGATCTTTAGCGACGGCAGGGAAGTATGCCGGGAGCGGGGAGAACTGCAGCTGACGGATTACGGCATCTCCGGTATTCCCGTTTTTCAGCTCAGCCGCACAGTGAACTATCTGCTGCGGGAGAGGCGGAGTGTGACGGCGCAGATCGACTTTTTGCCGGATCTGACGCAGGAAAGTTATGAAGAATTACAGACAGGACGGAGACTTTTGCAGGGAGACCGGACGGCAGAGGAATTCTTTACCGGTATGTTACATAAAAAACTGACCGCTGCGCTGTTAAAAATGGCAGGAATCCGCCTGGCTACTCCCATGAAGGAAATACCGGAGGAAAAGGTCCATGCTTATTATAGTCTCTGCCGTAACCTGAAATTGCATATCACAGAGAGCAACCCTTACGAAAATGCACAGGTATCCGCCGGAGGCGTGGATGTACGGGAGGTAGCGTCCACCATGGAATCAAAGCTTTGCTCCGGCGTCTATTTTGCGGGGGAGATCCTGGATGTGGATGGCAGGTGCGGAGGTTACAATCTGCAATGGGCCTGGAGCAGCGGTTATCTGGCGGGATACCACGCTGCGTTATCGTAAAATAATTTTTTACACGTGACTTTCTGCCTGCGCAAGGTGCAAAAGCCCAGGGAAGGCGGCAGGTCACTGAAAGATATGAGGATGAAAATGATCAGACTGAACCAGCTGAAGCTTCCGGTGGATCACACTGAGGAGCAGCTTATACATATG
>JBNMJR010000199.1:0-5099 GCA_050873925.1 Acetatifactor sp. | reverse complement strand
GTGGATTTCACTACCGTGATCGACCTGGATGTGGATGCTTATATTCCGGCGGAATATATTGTGAACGAGACCCAGAAGTTGGATATCTACAAGCGTATTGCCGGGATCGAAACCATAAAAGAGCGGGATGAGATGAAGGATGAACTGTTAGACCGCTTCGGCAACATCCCCAAGGCAGTGGATAATCTGCTACGGATCGCTCTGATCCGTATGGCGGCCCACGGACTGGACATGACGGAGATCAAGGGCAAAAACGAGAGGATCACCTTTAATTTCCGACCGGATGCGAAGATCGATCCCCGCAAGATTCCGGATTTTCTGAAAAAACATAAGGACGAACTGAGCTTTACCGCTTACGGCAATCCGTTTTTTACCTACAAGTATAAGAAAACAGGACTGGTGGAGACGGATGCGGAGCTTTTGATGGGCAAGACGGAGGAACTGCTGGAAGAAATGAAAGACCTTGTGCTGGAAACAGCGGAAGGGTAGAAATTAAGGGAGTTTTATAGGACTTCAAAAATGATACCTTCGTATCAGAACAGGGAACGAAAGCATTCTGATAAGGAGGTATTTTTTATGAAAGGATATGTGACTGCCAGCGGATATATGGGATATGTGGAGAATGAATATATCTTATTTGCCAGCGAGGATGACTATTTTGAATATGTGGATTCGTTAAATTTTTAATTAATGTCCAGTGTCTTTACCGAGGCCGTGCATATGTGATATAGTACAAATGTAAAGAAAAAATGTAAGGGGTTTCAACGCTGCACGGTAAGGGGTAACGGTGGAATTCTGATAAAACATTTGGCAAAATATGCAGATGGGAGTTTATATTATGGAACTGACTGAGAAGAAGGAATTTGACCTGCTCTCCCTGGGAGAGATCATGCTGAGATTATCACCGCCCGACAATGAGCGTATTACCAGAGGCGACAGCTTCAGCAAGCAGGCAGGAGGTGCAGAACTGAATGCCATTACCGGTGCGGCAATGCTGGGATTGCGTTGCGGTATCATTTCCAAGCTTCCGGCCAATGACCTGGGTGTATATATCAAGAACCGTGTACGTCTCTGCGGCGTCAGCGATGACTATCTGGTATACGATGATGACAAGGATGCCAGACTGGGTGTGTACTACTATGAGAATGGTGCTTACCCCAGAAAGCCCCGTATTGTATACGACCGTAAGAATACCTCCATCAACAAGCTGACCGTTGATGATTATGATGACAAAATCTACAGCGATACCCGCTGCTTCCACACCAGCGGCATCACACTGGCCCTCAGTCCGGAGCTGAGAGCGACCGCCATTGAGATGATCAAACGTTTCAAGGCTCAGGGAGCTATTATTTCCTTCGACGTGAACTTCCGTGGCAATCTGTGGACCGGCGCCGAGGCAAAGGAATGCATTGAATCCATTCTGCCTTATGTGGATATTTTCTTCTGTTCCGAAGATACCGCACGTCTGACTTTCCTGAAGGAAGGCGATGCCAAGAGTATTATGAAGAGTTTCACGGAAGAATATCCGATCTCCATCGTGGCATCCACACAGCGTATCGTACATAGCCCGAAGCGTCATACCTTTGGCTCCATCATCTACAGTGCCAAGGATGACACCTATTACGAGGAAGCACCTTACACCGATATTGAAGTTGTAGACCGTATCGGAAGCGGTGACGCTTATATCTCCGGTGTCCTGTACGGCCTGCTGGCACATCCCGGCGAGTACCAGAGAGCACTGGAATACGGTAATGCCATCAGCGCATTGAAGAATACCATTCCCGGAGATTTGCTGTGCACTGACCTGAAGGAGATTCAGGGTATCATCAAGGAGCATAAGTCTACCGGACGTATTGCGGAAATGGATCGCTAAAAGCTTCGGAAGGAACCACATATAATGAGAATCAAGGGCTCTGCTATGCTAAATTAAGTGCATGGCAGAGCCTTTTCTGTTTATTTTTAACAAAACTAAACCTAAAATATATTAAAAAAAGAGATATACAAGATTAAATTAGTTTGCTATACTTAAAATCAAATATAGAATTATTATCAGGATACTATAGGAAAAAGATTCAGAAAACAGAAAGGAGACAGCAATTTGGAAAAGGAAGATCGCATCCGGCAGAAAGAGCAATGGAAAGAACTGTCTCCTGCCGAAAAATGGCAGTATTTTATAGATTATTACCTGTGGATCACCATAGGTGTCGTGGCGGGGATCGCTATTGTTATTTTCCTGATCGTACATTTTGCCACCAGGACCAGCTTCGTCATGGGGGTCATGGCGGTGAATACGGACGGGGAACAGATCGAGGCCACCAGCTCTGATTATTTCACGGATTTCCTGCGGGAGCACGGCGTGACTTCCAAACGGGATGTGGTCAATCTAAACTATACGATCTGGATCGACCCTAACTCGGATTCCGATGTGGATTCCACGAACCTCAGCACGATCCAGGTATTGTTCATGACCCGGTCGGTGGATGTATTTTTCTCCGATGAAGAGTTCTTAAAACTCATGGGCGGCACGGATTATCTGGTGGACCTGCGGGATTATCTGCCGGAGGAGCTGTTAGACAAATACGAGAATGAACAGATCACAGTGCTGGATACCCTGACGGGAGAGACGATCGTGGCGGGGATCCGGCTGGAGAACAACGAATGGGTAAAGAAGACCGGATGGTATCAGGAGACTGCGGCCGTGGGGCTGGCGGATGGCATGAAGAATCCGGAGTTGGCAGTGGCACTGCTGGAAGAGGTATTAAATGCTGGAAAATGACAGAAAACATTACCGGGGCATAGAAAAACAGACGGATAATCCGTTCCTGAACCTGTATCATATTGATGCACTGGGGCGGGATGGAACACCGTTTCATTATTATTTTGCTTCCCGCAACGATGAGGACAACATCAAACACAAGACCCACAGCATGCGCCCGGAGGGCATGGCTGTTTACGCTGTGACGGAGGACGGAGAGAAACTGGTGCTGGTGCGTCAGTACCGGTATCCGGTGAACGATTATCTGTATGAGCTTCCGGCGGGACTGATCGAGCCGGGAGAGACCGCTTCGGAAGCGGCCTGCCGGGAAATGATGGAGGAGACCGGCTGGAAACTGGAGGTCTACGAAGGCGGAGAACCGGCATTCCGCAGAGGATTTTTCCTGGCACAGGGGCTGACGGATGAGAGCGGCAGCATGATCTTCGGAACCGTGACAGAGAATGTGGGACAGCAGATGGAAAACACCGAGGACATTCAGGTGATCCTGGCGGACAGGCAGGAGGCACTCCGGATCCTGCGGGAAGAACGGGTCTCCATGCGCTGCGGACTGATGCTGATGCAGTTTTTGACGGCAGAACCGGAAGCTCCGTTTGCATTTTTGTTCTTATAATATGGATAAAAGGAGAGATAAGCTATGGCAATCAGATACATAGAACAGGACAGAACCTTCTGGCTGGACACGGAGCATACCAGCTACCTTCTGGCCATTGTGGATGAGGAGAATTTTGCGGGTCATGTATACTACGGCCGGAAATTGCAGTATACCGAAGGAACACCGGCGCCGGTATATCTGATGCGCACCGGGGAAGCCCCCTTTGTACCTTCGAAGAATAACCGGGAGCGTGTTTCCTTCCTGGACTCCTTCCCCATGGAGTATCCGGGGAACGGACTGGGAGATTACAGAGAAAGCGCTGTTTCCGTGCGCACGGCACAGGGACATGTGGGAGTACAGCTGCAGTATGTCTCCCATGAGATCGTAACACAGAAGCCTGCACTGCCGGGATTGCCGTCCACCTTCCCTGGGGATGAGGACTGTGATACCCTGATCCTGCATCTGGAAGATCCGGTCATCGGTCTTGCCGCGGATCTGTTATACACTACGTTTGAAAAAGAAGATGTGATCACCCGGAGCGTGATCCTGAAAAATACGACAGAGCAGCCGGTCTATCTGACCAAGGTCATGTCTGCCTGTCTGGATCTGGACTGTACGGATGAAAAATATGACGTGCTCACCTTACACGGTTCCTGGGCGAGAGAACGCCAGATGGAGAGAAGAAGCCTGATGCACGGCAAGCAGAGCGTCGGTTCCGTGCGGGGAGAATCTTCCCACCAGGAGCACCCTTTTATTGCGCTGCTTTCTGCCGATGCCACACAGGATGCCGGTGAAGTCTACGGTATGCATTTTGTATATTCCGGTAATTTTCTGGCACAGGCGGAGCTTTCCCAGTTCGACTCCATCCGTATGACCATGGGAATCCATCCGGAGAACTTCGTCTGGAAGCTGGAGAAGGGCGAGAGCTTTGCCGCACCGGAAGTCGTTATGACTTATTCCGCGGAAGGTCTGGGCGGCATGACCCGCCATTACCACGATATGTACCGCAATCATCTGATCCGCGGAGAATACCGTGATCAGAAGAGACCGATCCTGATCAATAACTGGGAAGCTACCTATTTTGATTTTAATACCGAAAAATTATTAAAGATCGCAGAGCAGGCATCAAAGCTTGGCATCGAAATGCTGGTCATGGATGATGGCTGGTTCGGGCACCGCAACGATGACAGCACCAGTCTGGGGGACTGGAAAGTCAATGAGCAGAAGCTGCCGGGCGGTCTGAAGCCTCTGGTGGATCAGGTCAATGCGCTGGGAATGAAGTTCGGTATCTGGTTCGAGCCGGAGATGATCTCCCCGGATTCCGATCTGTACAGAGAACATCCCGACTGGGCTATTGCCATTCCGGGACGGGCCGGAAGCTTATGCCGGAACCAGTACGTACTGGATCTGTCCCGCAAGGAAGTCAGAGATCATGCTTTTGAAAGTGTGGCAGCAGTTCTGCACAGTGCCAACATCGAATATGTAAAATGGGATATGAACCGTCCGCTGTGCGACATGGGAAGCGCAGCTCTTTCCGCAGACTGCCAGGGCGAGCTGTTCCACAGATATGTTTTGGGTATGTACAGCCTGCAGGAAAGACTGGTAACGGAATTCCCGCACCTGCTTCTGGAAAACTGCTCCGGCGGCGGCGCACGCTTTGATGCCGGCATGCTTTACTACAGCCCGCAGATCTGGTGCTCCGATGACACGGATGCCATCGAAAGACTGACC
>JBNMJR010000198.1:0-5128 GCA_050873925.1 Acetatifactor sp. | reverse complement strand
ATGGGCGCTTGCGCACAAGCGAGGTGGGTTCACTCTATTTTTATACCGTGTGTCCAGTCTCATCGGACACGCTCGACAGCCGTCTATGAAATAAGATTGGCAGCGCTCTTTGCTGGCAATCTTATTTCATAGACGGCTGTCGCCGTATAAAGTCAAAAGCAAAAACAGTGCCCTGTGAGCGAGCTCCCAGTTCACTGTTTCTGTTTTGACTTTGCATGGCTCGTAGCTATGCTAACTTTCCATTTACTACGCATCCGGCTCCGAAATGCGTGTCACTCCCACATAAATGTCCGAGATTTCAAACCATGTGGGGTAATCCACGATTCCGGTCTGGGGAAGATTAAATATCCTCTGGAACGTCCGGACAGCCTCCGCAGTACCGGTGCCATAGATTCCGTCGGGTGTCAATGTGGGAATCGCCGGATAATTTCTGGCGATACGGTTCAACTGCTGCTGCAGCTGACGGACTTTTTCCCCGGAAGAACCGATAGTCAGGTCATATCCCGGCCAGGAGGACGGCACTCCCGAAATAATATCTGCGGAATTGATATACATATCATTGCCATAATAATAATGAATAATATCAATGGCGGAGTATCCCTGATCCGCCAGAGACTTGGAGCCCCACTGACTTAAGCCCCGGCAGGTGGTCCGGTTGCCGTCACAATACGATGTGAAAATAGGCTGTCGCACACCGGGTCTGGATAGATAGTTGGTAAAAATCGAATCCACCAGATAGTCGATCTCTTCGAACACGTTTCTTCCATAGATCCATTTTTGATCATACGCCGTAGAAGAAGTTATCGTAAAATCGTACCCGCGCCCCCTGTACCACTCTGTGAATATACGGTTTAACGTAAATGATTGAATGACCAGAATATTGGCATAAATCGCACTTTCCGGCCAGGTGGAATAGATCTCACTGGAAGCCACGTTTTTAATATAATCCTTATAACGCACCCAGTAGTTCCGGGCAGTGGGGTCCTCCGGAACACCGTCATGTACGATCACATATTCCGGAATGACCACACGGCTCAGAACAATCTCCCCGGTCTCGTTCATGGGTTTGATCTCTTCTTCCGGAATCTTGGGAGGATATTCTCCGAAAAGTGTATGTGCGGGTATTACTACTACTTTTTCTTCCTCCTCTGTAATGTTCAGAGGGTTCATGCGGATCGGCTGCAGGGAAAATTCACCTGCCAGAATCTCGGAACCGGATACCAGCACCGGTTCAAAGCCTTCTGCGGTCACCTGAATGTTGTACTCCGAATAAGGCTGTGCAGTAATATCCGGAGATAAAGAAAGCTTTCTCGGCGGCGCATCCAGAGTAATCGTAGGGGTTTGCCCGGATTCGTCGGTAGTCATGGTCTCCAACGGTGAATCCGGGTCCCCGGTGTAAGAGACAGTGACGGTAGCACCGGGTATCGGCGACATCCCCAGTGCGGAGACAACGCTGATCTGAAGTGTTCCTGTATAAGTAGTGTCCGTAATATCCATGGACATATGTCCTTTCTGCCTATCCCGTTTTCATCTGTCCTCGCATGTTCGGTCAGGCAACAAATCTTCCTTACAGAATATGCAAACGAACAGAAATATGTGCATACAATCTACTCTGTCCGAGTCCGGACCACAAAGCACCAAAACCGGATGTTCCCGCAAAAAAAGCCCGAAGCGGTGATAAGATCCGCTTCGGGCATTCCTGTTTTAATTACTGTTTGTTTTATTTGGTCAGCAACATCATAATGTCATTGCTTCTTGCCACGAACTTGGTCATGGCATCGGCAGACAGGGGTGCATGCTGGAGCTTGGCCAGATCGTACAGCTGCTCACAGATCATTTCTGCGTTCTCGCCGTCCTGGTGCTCGGTAATGTACTGTACCAGAGGATGGTTGGCATTCAGAATCAGGGTTTCACCCTCACCGCCGAAAGCACTCATATCCATACCGGGCATGGAGTACATCTTCATCATATCCTGCATACGTCTGCTCTCTTCGGACAGAGTGATCATGGAAGAGATCTTCTTGTTCTTCAGCTTCTCTACCTTGACTGTGATCTTGTCGTTCTTCAGAGCTTTCTTCATCAGCTTGCTGATGCTCTCTGCCTGCTCTTCCATCTCTTTCTCAGCCTTCTTGGAGGTCTTGGACTTCAGGGCATCGGTCACATCCGCATCAATACGCTGGAACTTGATTCCCTCGTTCTTCTGCTCCAACTGGGAGATGAAAGGCTGATCGATATTATGGGTCAGAATCACAGCATCCATCTTGGCAGCCTTGAACATATTGATGTACTGGCTCTGCTGCTGTTCATCTGTTACATAGTAGATGATCTTCTCCTTCTTCTCTTCCTCGGCGTTCTCCTCGGAAGCTTCCTCTTCCGGCTTGTCCTCTACAACTTCGGCTTCTACCTTGTTGCCGTTCTCATCTACGGCATTTTCCTTGTTCTCTTCCTCATCCTGAGGTTTGATCTCCAGACACTCCGGCAGAGTCAGATATTTGCCGTCCAGATTCTTGAAGAGGATGTAATCATTCATCTTCTCACAGAACTTGTCATCCTTCAGGCAGCCGAACTTGATGAAGGGGCTGATGTCATCCCAGTACTTGTCGTACTCTTCCTTGTCGGTCTTGCACATACCGGCCAGCTTATCCGCTACCTTCTTGGTAATGTACTCGGCGATCTTCTTGACGAATCCATCATTCTGCAATGCACTTCTGGATACATTCAGGGGCAGATCCGGGCAGTCGATAACACCCTTTAACAGCAACAGGAACTCAGGAATGACTTCCTTGATATTATCTGCGATAAATACCTGATTGTTGTACAGCTTGATAGTACCTTCGATGGACTCATACTCCATGTTGATCTTCGGGAAGTACAGAATACCTTTCAGGTTGAAAGGATAATCCATGTTCAGGTGGATCCAGAACAGAGGCTCCTTGTAATCCTGGAATACCTTGCGGTAGAAATCCAGATACTCTTCCTTCGTGCACTCGTTGGGATGCTTGGTCCACAGAGGCTGTGTCTCATTGATCAGTTCGGGACGCTTTCTGATCTTCAGCTTCTTGGGCTCTTCTGCTGCCTCGGCAGCTTCTGCGTTTTCACCTTCTGCCGTTTCCTTCTTCTCCGGCTCGATCTCTTCCAGTACTTCATCATCGGGAAGCTTCTCCTCTTCCTTGATGATCTGGGTCTCCTTAGTGTTCGCCTTGGACAGATAGATCTCGGTAGGCATGAAGGAACAATACTTCTTCACTACCTCACGGGCCTTGTACTCATTGCAGAACTCCAGGCAATCCTCATTCAAAAACAGGGTAATGGTCGTACCGACATCCATCTTGTCTCCGTCTTCCATGGAGAACTCGGTGCCGCCGTCGCACTCCCAGTGCACTGCCTTGGCGCCGTCCTTGTAGGATAAGGTATCAATGTGTACTTCATCCGCTACCATGAATGCAGAATAGAAGCCCAATCCGAAATGACCGATGATCTGATCGGAATTGCTCTTGTCCTTATATTTCTCAATGAAATCCGTCGCACCGGAAAATGCGATCTGGTTGATATATTCTTCCACTTCGTCGGCGGTCATGCCCAGACCGTTATCCTTGAAGGTCAGAGTCTTCTTCTCGGGATCCACGATGACATCCACACGTCCCTTATATCCTTCGGGAAGAGAATATTCTCCCATCATGTCCAGTTTTTTCAGCTTGGTCACGGCATCACAGCCGTTGGAGATCAACTCTCTGTAGAAAATATCGTGGTCGGAATACAACCACTTTTTAATGATCGGAAATATGTTTTCACTGTTAATTGACAAACTACCGTTTTTTGCTGCCATTATTACCACATCCTTTTCTAAAATTGCACAGCCATGGCTGACTGTTTCCTAACTGATTCTAAGTGTAGGACTGTAAAATTGAAAAGTCAAGACAAATTTAGCACTCATTATAAATGAGTGCTAACAATTAGTCGAAAACCCAGTATTTCTCATAGTTTCCGCAATTCTAAAATTTTAATAAAGCGTATGGCAAACCTAAAACTCACTCCTCCGGAAAGTACTTTGTATACACATCAAAAAAGTTGTCCGTGGTCACCTGTTCGTCCGTGATCAGTGTGATCTCATCCCACAGCTTGTCATTGAGCTGACGCACCAGTGTATTCACAAAGCTGTCATACTCCTGCCCGAAGACTTCCCGCTTCCGCTCTTCTACGATCTTTAATTTATTAGCATCCGTCTCTTCCCTGTCCAGTGTGTTGATACATTTGATAATGTAATAGCCCCGCTCGCATCTGACGACCTGACTCACCTCATCCGTTGCCAGATTGAAAGCCGCTTCCTCATAAGCGCTCTCGGCTTCTCCCTTGCCAAAGGAATAGGTGATCTCGGAATCGTCGCTGTATTTGGAAGCCAGTTCCGTGAAATCATGCTCACCGTCCACCGCCAGATCTCTTACCTCGCAAGCCTTCTCATAGGCACTCTGAATGGAACTTTCCGAATAAGGCTTCAAATTTCCGTCCATATCCGTGGATGCTGTTGCAAAAAAGATCTGCTGCACCGTAATTTTGCGGGCCTCGTCATCACTGATCTCCGGATTGATGTCCTGTATGATCAGCTGATAAACCTTGTCCGCCATGGCATATTCCCGGTACAGGTTCTCCACGATCTCCTCCGTGGCACCCATGGCCTCGATCTCCGTATCATTTAAGGAAGAATAGTACTCCTGCGCCGCCTGCTTGACTTTCGCCTCCTCGGCTTCATCCAGCGTGACCCCTTTCTCTTTTGCCAGCAGATACATGGTCTTAATCTGGGCGATCCTTGCCAGCACCGTCTCCTTGACATTATCCTCCAGGGTCACCCCGTTCAGGGAAGTATTCCAGATCTCCGTTCCGTAGACATTTTCATACTGATTCTGCGTCGTGGTCAGGTAGATCATGATCTCCGCCTTCGAACAGGACTCATCCCCGATCCGGAACACCTCATTTTTACCGAATCCTGTAGTAAATACTACCTTCGTGCCGTCACTGCTGCCGCAGGCGGTCAGTCCCGTCACCATACTTATTCCCAGCATTCCCGCCACCAATACCGCAGCGATATGACATCTATTTTTAAAAAACATAACATTTCCTGCTTTCTCAAAGT
>JBNMJR010000197.1:0-5153 GCA_050873925.1 Acetatifactor sp. | reverse complement strand
TGCCCTGGATGTATGAAAGCTATCGTCTGGCGGCGCAGAAAGGCTGTGGAATCCTGCTGTCGGGGCAGTACGGAAATATTACCATATCCTATGGGGATTTTCGAAGTCTGTTCCTGACACTGTTACATCAGGGAAGAATCAGAGAACTGGTACGGGAGATCAATGCCTACAGCAGAAAATACCGCAGGAGCCGCAAGTGGATCTGGCGGGATCTCCTCACGGCGGAAGCCGGAGGGGATCATGATGCGGTATCCCGTTATATGTATGACAAAAGTGCCCTGCGGCAGATCGGAGAATACGAAGTGAAGCTGTCCCTGGCCACCGGGGTGGTGCCAAGAGATCCCACCAGAGACAAGCGGCTGATCGCACTGGTGTTAAGTCTCCCGGCGGAACAGTTCACCCATGCCGGGCAGGAGAGACGCCTGGTCCGGCAATACCTGAAGGGAAGGATTCCGGAAGAGATTCTGGCGGATGAATTCCACAAGGGAAGACAGGGCGTGGGAAGCGGGGAACTGCTTGCTTTGCAGTGGAAACGGATCTGTGAGGAACTGCCGGGGACTCTGAGTGAGGCGATGTCCGGGGGCAACGGGCTGTCGAAAGCAGATATGGTGCGTGGGTTTTATGTGGGACTGGCACAGGAATATCGGAGAAGGTTTGAGGTATGATGAAATATTTTTACAGAATCTACGGACTGCGGGTGCAGTCGCAGATCCCCTTTTCGGAGGCGGTACCGGAGACGGCGGGGGAGGCGGAGGTAAAAATTGTATTCGGAAGAATACCGGATTTCCTGCGGGAAGCGGCGCAGAAGGGCTACGGGACCTGGACGAACGGTTTTGCATCGGCCTGGTTCCGCGTCCGGGACGGAACACAGGTCTATGTGGAAGGGGGCAGCAGGATCACGGTGGAACTTTCGGAGGAACCGCAACTGCCCGCCATCACTTCCCTGCTGCTCAGTGCGGGGATGGCGCTGATCTGTCTGCAGAGGGGGGAGCCTTTTTTTCACGGAAGTGCATTGTATACCGGAGAACAGGCCATTTTACTCTGTGGGGAGAGTGGCGCCGGAAAGTCTACGGTGGCCATGGAACTGTTGCAAAGAAAGCTTGGATTTCTGGCGGATGATACCGTAAGAGTGCATCCGGGAACTGTGGGGATGCTGGCGGAGCCCTCCTACCCGCAACAGAAACTCTGTCGTGATATGGCACTGAAATGCGGGAAACCGCTGGAAGAACTGATCTATATTGACGAAGAGCGGGACAAATATGCCTGGCGCCGGCAGGATTGCTATCGGAAAGAGGCAGCGCTTCTCGGGAAGATTTTTCTGCTGCGGAAGGATACGGCATCCGGGCATGAAGATGCGGTGCGGATCCGGAGTATTACGGGGAAGGAAGCTTTGGAAACCTTAAGTGCGCAGCTGTATCTGGCGGATACCTACCGGTACAGTACCGGAATTCCGTATCCGCTGATGGAACAGTTAATACGTATCGTGGGACAGGCCGGGTTCTATGAAGTGACCAGACCTGCGGAAGGGGATACACTTCACGAAGTCGTAACGAAAATCTTACAGTTTTGTTAGAAAGAGGGTATTTTTACAGGGAAATCACTATAATCAAAATGTAGTAATCATATAAAAATGTAATAAGGAGGAATGGAAAATGAAAGCATGGAGTCAGCCCAAAATGGAGGAACTGAACGTAAGAGCAACGGCTTACAGCCCCAAGGGAGGCCTGATCGAGGACGGCATTTACCAGTCCGATGACGGTAAGTATACCATCCCCACCTATGGCCCTTCTTCCGGCAATTCCGGAGAACCCACCGTAGACGTACAGTAAATTCGTTTACTGCACAGGGAAAAAGCCGAAAGGATCAGGGAAGCTCATGGTTACATGGGCTTTTTTGGTGTATACGATGAGCCAAGTACAGATTTGTGCTTGCACAAGAATCTGTATTTGGCGAACGTACCCCATCGAGCTGTTAAGCGAGATGAGGTACGCAGTATACAAATCGAGCAGGAGTCAGCCTGCTCGATTAACAGACGGAGACAGAGTGTGTAAAAGAAGGGAGAACAGAAAATGGACAGAACGGCAAAGATCCGAATGAAAGCGAAACGGGATGTGACGGACCTGGCGGGAGAAAAGGTCATGGTGGATTTCGAACAGGGGAAATATTTCTGTATCAAAGGCGTGGGGAACGATATCTGGGATATGCTGGACGGGCAGGAGACCGAAGACGGCAGACCGGGCAGCATGACGGTGGAGACCATCCTGCATAAACTGATGGAAGAATATGAAGTGACGGAAGAGGTGTGCGAAAAAGAGGTGCTGGCATTTCTGGGCAAACTGGAACAGGCGGGAATCCTGGAAGAGGTGTAGACACATATGGGAAAAATAAGAGGAAGAGATTATGTTTCCTGGCTGTGGCAATATACCGCACCCTATGCGGGCAGGATCGGTCTGCTGTTATTGTTTGGACTGCTGGAGACTTTTGCATCTCTGGCCATGGTGCAGATCACCAAGGAGATCATTGACCATGCCACAGTGGGAAGTGGTTTCGGCCGACTTCTTACAGGATATGTACTGCTGCTGTTGGGAATGCAGGGAATCTCGGTGTTGTCGACACTGCTCACTGCACTGGTGACGGAGCGGTTCTCCTTCGGGATCCGGCGGCAGATCTATGAGAAAATCCTGCATTCCGGCTGGCGGGAGGTGACGGCCTACCATACCGGCGATCTCATGACAAGACTGACCAGCGATGCGGGAAATGTGGCGGACGGTATCGTGGGGACGATCCCCAATATCTTACAGCTGGGAATCGAGCTGGTACTGGTGTTTTGCATGTTGTTTTATTATTCACCGCTCCTTGCGGTGTTTGCTCTGTTGGTGGCACCGGTGGCGGCATTGTGTTCCTGGTGGCTTGGAAAGCGCCTGAAAAGATTGCAGGGGAAGGTGCAGGAGAGTGAGTCGGCGTATCGTTCCTTTTTGCAGGAAAGTCTGGCCAACCTCCTGATCGTAAAGGCCTTTACCGGAGAGGACCGGGCGGTGGAACGTCTGACAAAGCTGCGGGAGGAGCGGTTCTACTGGGTATACCGCACGACCGGACTGGGAACCGCCAGTTCCACGGTGATGGCACTGGCTTTTCAGGGAGGGTACCTGACAGCATTTTCCTACGGGGCATGGCAGCTGTCCAGACAACAGATCACCTACGGTACCATGTCGGTATTCTTAACACTGGTGAACCGGGTACAGGCACCGATCCTGGGACTGGCCCAGCAGATCCCCCGGATCATTGCTCTGTTGACTTCCGCCGGGAGGATCATGGAGCTACAGAGAATTCCCGGGGAGCAAAGGGCATCCGGAGAGATCCGGGGACGGGAGATCGGCGTGGAACTTCGAAATGTATGCTTCGGATATACCCGGGAACCGGTGTTGAAACGGGTGAATCTGAAGATCTGCCCGGGAGAATTTGTCGCCATTGTAGGAGAATCTGGCATCGGCAAGACGACACTGATCCGCATTCTGCTGGCCTTTCTGGAAACGGGAGCGGGAACGGTGGATTTCTACAATGCCAGCGGACAGAGGCAGGAGACCGGAGCTTTCGTCCGGAAGTTTATCGCCTATGTCCCCCAGGGGAATACTCTGTTCAGCGGAACCGTAAGAGAAAATCTGCAGATGGGCAGAGAGGACGCTTCGGAGGAAGAATTGTGGGAGGCCTTAAAGCAGGCATCCGGGGAAAATTTCGTCCGGTCACTGCCGGAGGGACTGGATACCGTCATCGGGGAGAGAGGCCATGGGCTGTCGGAAGGACAGGCGCAGCGGATCGCTATCGCCAGAGCCTTTTTGCGGAGAGCTCCGTTTCTGATCCTGGATGAGGCCACATCGGCATTGGATGAAGCTACGGAGATCGCTGTATTGCAGGGGCTCCGGGCCTTGGAACCGAGGCCTACCTGTCTGCTGATCACCCACAGGAAGGGTGTTTTAAAATACTGTGACAGAGAACTTTGCATCCGGGAAGGGAGCGTGACGGAGGAATGCAGTACCACTACCATCTGTACGGCATGAGGATAACGGCGGATCTGGACTTTGTGCAGCTGGATCCGGTGCGGTTACCGGAGGAGGACAGGGAGTTCGGGCGGGAAGAGGTCCGGATCCTTAGGATGGATGAAGAGGAGGAAGCACAGTTTCGGAAAGAACACGGGGACTGTGTCTGCGGAAGCTTTCTGGGTACAGAAAAAAGCTGGTTGTGCAATCGTACGCTGGTCATGAGTGTGGAGCGGGGGCAGGTGATCCGGTATTACGTCCGGAAGGGAGGAGATCCCGGAGCGGTACGAACCTATCTGTTGGGCTTTGGGATGGCAATGCTCAGCCTTCAGCAGGGAAAACTTCCCATCCATTGCAGTGCACTGGCAACTCCGGAAGGTGGTGCGGTCCTGATCGCCGGAGAAAGCGGTGCCGGAAAGTCCACACTGACGGCAGAACTGTTGAACCGGGGGTATCGTTTTCTGGCAGACGATATGGCAGTGGTGGAGATTTCCGGAAAAGACGGTGTGTGGGTGTATCCGGCTTTTCCCTATATGAAGCTGTGCAGGGATGCGGCGCTCAGACAGGGATATCCTCCGGAAGAACTTATATATATTGATGAGAAAAAGGACAAATTTCTGGTGCCCTGTACCGGAGTGTTTCAAAGGGAAAAGGCCAGACTGGAACGGTTGGTTTTGCTGGGAATCCGCCGGGAAAAAGAGGTGGCGGAAGATAAGTCAGGGAAGATAAAAGCAGAAAAGGTCACAGGCCCCGACAGCATGATCGTGTATAAAGACAATCTGTTCTTAAGACATCTGTGGAAAAAACAGGATCCCGGAATAAAAATCTGGCAGAACTGCCTGAAAATAGCGAAGCAGATACCGGTCTTTTTGATAAAGAGGCCGGCAGCAGGTGATTCCACTGCCGAAGTGGCAGCGGAAGTACACACACTGCGAAACACCGTGTCAGCTTAAGAACTCTTCCGGTTCCTCAGAAGGCTGCGGGGGCTGACAGTCGCCGCCACCGGGATGGTGACCGGGATGATGTCCCCCTCCGCCGGGATGTCCGGGATACCAGGGAAACCAGCCACAGGCGGTTTCGGATACTTTCAGTTCCATCAGTTCGGGTTGTGTCCAATGC
>JBNMJR010000196.1:0-5161 GCA_050873925.1 Acetatifactor sp. | reverse complement strand
GGCAGCCTGGAAGGATGCCACATAGGTCATACCGGTCAGGGCTACGATATTGGTTACTACGACTGCGAAAAAGCTGTTCAGTCCCATGCCGGGTGCCATGGCAAACGGTTTATTTGCCAGGAATGCCATTACAATGGTACCGATTGCGGATGCAATACAGGTTGCCAGGAAAACACCGTTCCACAGCTCAGGCATGGTATCCTTGCCAAAACCGGTCAACAGGTTCGGATTCAGGGCTATAATATAAGCCATGGTCATGAACGTGGTCAGTCCGGCAATGATTTCGGTCTTTGCGGTGGTGTTGTTTTCCTTCAGTTTGAAGATTTTTTCTAACATCTTTTCCCTCCTAAGTATTCTGGGAGCCGCACGGGGAGAGCTCCGTTCTATGTCTTCTGAGTTGTGTTTTCTTACTCAGTCAACAGTCTCTTTACGATTTTTTCGCATTTTGCGTAAATACGCTCCGGATCCTCTCCCACATTGAATTCCCCATTGCGATACAGGATCTTGCCGCCGATCATGGTCATGCAGACATTGGATTTACTGCCACTGTAGACCAGGTTCTTGGGAATATTGTGGATAGGCTGCATATTGGGCTGATGCAGATTGATCATAATAAGATCTGCATATTTTCCCTTTGCCAGAACATCCGCGCGGTTCAGACGCATGGCCCTGGCACCGTTCACCGTTGCCATCTTCAATACTTCCATGGCATCCATACTGGAAGCATCCTTCTCTAAAAGCTTGCTTAAGCCGGTGACCAGAAACATCTCCCGGAACATGTCCAGACAGTTATTGCTGGCCGGGCCGTCGGTTCCGATCGCTACCGGAATCTTGTGCCGCACATAATCGGCAATGGGTGCGATGCCGCTGGCCAGTTTCGTATTGGAGCCGGGGTTCGTGATCACATACATCCGATGTCTGCGGAAGACATCCATATCCTGTTCCGTCACATGGACACAATGGAAACCGCCTCCGCCGAAATCAAACATTCCCAGAGAGTCTAAGAACATCGGCGGGGTCATGCCATAACGTTCCTTGCACTCTTCCACTTCTTTCTCCGTCTCGGAGATATGAGCATATACCGGTGTCCGGTAATGATGTGCCATTTCCGACACCTTCCAGAGCAATTCTTTGGAGCAGGTATATTCCGCATGGAATCCCAGCTGGTAACTGATCAATGAATTCTTCTTATTCCATTTTAAAAATTCTTCCTCCACCTGCTTCGGGGAAGAACTGAAATTGTTCAATCCGGATACCAGTACGCAGCGCATTCCGGTGTCCAGACAGGCCTCGGCAATGGTATCCGGGGTCAGGTACATATCGAAAATGGATGTCACTCCGGAAGTCAGATATTCCAACACTGCCAGTCTGGTCAGCTCATAGATGTCCTCTCCGGTGAGTTTTGCCTCCAGCGGGAATACCTGCTTGTTCAGCCACTGGTCCAGGGGCAGGTCATCCGCCATGGAGCGCAGGAATGTCATACCGGAATGGGTATGTGCATTTTTAAATCCGGGCATCAGAAGGTTTCCCTTACAATCCAGTTCGATATCCCAGGCTATTCTGGGAAACTGGGATCTGTCCCATTCCTCTGCCAGTTCTTTTTGTTCCGCCACATAGGCGATCTTGTCATTTTTTACCCATACTTCACCATAGAAGACTTCTCTGCCGGGTTCCATGGTGAGAATTCGTGCATTGTATAATCTGATATTCATCTGATTGCATCTCCTCCAAATCCATAGGGAAGTAATTCTTTTAAGGTATAGCTCTGATAATCCTGTTCACTTTTTACCACATAGGTTACAAAGTCGTCCCCGCAAAACTCCTGCATCACCTGTCTACAGATGCCACAGGGATACGCATATTCCACCGGTGCCTCTCCGTAAACTCCTCCGGCAATGGCAATGGCGACAAATTCCCGTTCTCCCTCGCTGACCGCCTTGAAGAAAGCAGTACGCTCCGCACAGTTCGTGGCTCCGTAAGAAGCGTTTTCAATATTGCCGCCAAGGTATCTGTGTCCGTCCCCGGTCAGCAGTGCCGCTCCCACCGTATAGCCGGAATAGGGAGCATATGCCAGTTTTCTGGCTTCCAGCGCCTGTCTGATCAACGCTTTTTCTTCTGTCTCCTGGATCATCCGCATCTCCTTTTTGTCCGTCTGTGTCTATACAAATTTCTTCACGGATTCCGTTACCAGCTTCTTGAATCTGGGAGCTGCCATATCCGCAGCTTCCTGTACCTCTTCATGATTCAGGGGCTGATCTGTCATTCCCGCCGCCAGATTACTGATGCAGGAAATTCCGCAGATCCGCATTCCCATATGGTTGGCAGCGATAGCTTCCACTACCGTGCTCATGCCTACCGCATCGCACCCCATGGAACGAAGCATACGGATCTCTGCCGGAGATTCGAAGGACGGTCCGGTCAGCTGGGTATAAATACCCTCCTGTAAATAGATGCCATTCTCCTTTGCCGTCTCTCGGATGATCTGCTGTAAATCTTTGTCATAGACATGACTCATATCCGGGAAACGCAGTCCCAGTTCATCAATATTGGCACCGATCAGCGGATTGGGGGCAAATACGGAAATATGATCTCTGATCAGCATCAGGTCACCGGCATGGAAAGAAGTATTCACACCGCCTGCCGCATTGGTCAGAAACAGGATCTCTGCACCTAACAGTTTCATCAGTCTGGTGGGCAATACCACATCCGTCACATCATAGCCTTCGTAGTAATGTACTCTTCCTTTCATGCACACTACAGGAATCTCATCGAGATAACCGAAGATAAATTTGCCGGCATGTCCCGGTACGGTGGAGACGGGAAATCCCTCGATCTCCGCATAAGGGATCTCCGTCACCACACGGATCTGTTCCGCATAATCACCCAGGCCCGATCCTAAAACGATCGCTACCTTGGGTACAAAATCCGTCTTTTTTCTCACACATTCATAGCAATTCTGCAATTTTGCATATACCTGATTCATCTATATCCTCCGTTTTGCTGTATTTTCATGCAATTTAGCAAATATTCTTCCTGTTTTTCAGAAAAATAAAGCAAAGTCAACAAAGGTATTATACAAAATGCAAGGAAAAAAAGCAATGGAAACTATCAGATGATGATGCACACCATACCGCCGTTGCTGTCGTTTACGATCTTCTGCATGGTGTCCTGAAGCTTTAACTGGCTCTCTTCTCCGATGGATGCAACCTTTGTGGTGATACCGTCGTCCACCAGCTGTTCCACAGTTTTGCCAAAGATATTGGTCTCCCAGATGCCGTGTTCCGCCTCCGCCTGATCGATAAAATGGATCAGATCCTGGGCCTGCTGTTCGGTTCCTACAATGGGAGCGATTTCCGTCTCAATATTTGCCCGGATCATATGTATGGAGGGACTGCTGGCCTTGATCTTGACACCGAACTTGTTGCCATGGCGGATCAGTTCCGGCTTCTCAAGTGTAATATCTTCTCTGTCCGGAGTTACCACACCGTAGCCTTTGATCTTCACCATGGACAATGCGTCCTGCACCTTGGTATATTCCTTCTTCATTTCCGCCAGTTCTTTTAATTTGTTCAACAGCTGGTATTCGTCCTCCACATTCTCTCCCAGCATTCCGGAAAGCATTTCGTAATAATACCTGTCGTCGATTCCTACCTGTACCGGAACAATGCCGTTCCACAACTGCACCGGATCCATCTTACAGCTCCGGATATAATCTCCCTGCAATTCCACAGGGTGTCCCGCTACATCCCGGATCTTGTCATAGGTATCCATCAATTCCCGGATCTGTCTTAACAGATCCTGTTTTACCGCATGATCCACCGGAAGCATATCCATCCATTTCGGGAAATAAAATTCCACCGCCGTCAGGGGAAATTCATACAGGATCTTTTCCAGAATGCGATTGATGTCGTCTTTCTTCAGCTGCTCACAGTTCACCGGCATCACGGCCACATCGTATTTCTTGCTGATCTCCTCCGCCACCTGCCTGGTCTCCTCAGAATAAGGCTTCTGGCTGTTTACCAGCACCAGGAAAGGCTTCCCTGACTTTTTCAGTGCCAGGATCGTCTTCTCCTCCGCCACCAGATAATTGCTTCTGGGAAGTTCCCCTATACTGCCGTCCGTGGTGATCACCAGGCCGATGGTGGAATGATCCCGCATGACCTTATCCGTGCCGATCTCCGCCGCCTGGGTAAACGGAATTTCTTCCTCCGACCAGGGAGTCTTGACCATGCGCTCCGCATCTTCCTCCATGTGTCCCGCCGCACCATCGATCATGTAGCCCACACAGTCGATCAGCCGCACCGATACTTCAATGTCCTCACTCAGTCTTACCTTCGCTGCTTCGTTGGGAATAAACTTGGGCTCCGTGGTCGTGATGGTCTTACCTCCCGCACTCTGGGGAAGTTCATCCTGTGCCCGCATTCTGGCATGCTCATCCTCCATATAAGGAAGCACCATTTCATCCATAAAACGCTTGATGAACGTGGATTTTCCGGTTCTTACCGGTCCCAGTACCCCTATGTAGATCTCCCCGCCCGTCCTTTGTTGTATATCCCGATACAGATCGTATGTATTCACTGCATAGTCCATAAAAACCTACCTCCTGCCATTGGTGTTATATGTATATGCAAGAGGCAGACAATTATGAATTAACTGGAAAGTTAGCATAGCTACGAGCCATGCAAAGTCAAAACAGAAACAGTGAACTGGGAGCTCGCTCACAGGGCACTGTTTTTGCTTTTGACTTTATACGGCGACAGCCGTCTATGAAATAAGATTGGCAGCGTTCCTTGCTGACAATCTTATGAATAGGCATGGTTCGTAGCGGAGGGAGCCTTAGACCGGACGAACGCCCGAGGGCCTTCTGCCGCTCCGGGAGTTCTGTTTGTATTTAAAACGCCAATTTCTGCGAAAAAATACAAAAACATGAGATTTTGCTGTGTAAAAAGTCTCTATTTTCGCTAAGGAAGAAAAATAAAGAAATTCCGTACAAAAATTCTTGATTTTGGAATTTTTTTGTACGGAATTCACCATATGAGGACTATTTGCACCAAAGTGCTTGTGACTTTATTTAAGTCAACAGGATTTCACTGTCTGACCGGAAGCGGCGCTTTTCCTGAAAACAGGCTTCTCAAAGGCAGATTTAGTGGAAAAATCAGCT
>JBNMJR010000195.1:0-5195 GCA_050873925.1 Acetatifactor sp. | reverse complement strand
CTTGATCATCTGGCTGAAGAAAGAGTTGTTGATACCTTTGACCAGTACTGCGATCGCCTTGGCATCCTGACGTTTCAGATTCCGGGCGCTGTTGTTGGGTACGTAGTTGTTTTCCTTGATCACCCTCATGATCATTTCCTTGGTCTCAGGATTGATGTCCGGATGATTATTTATGGCACGGGATACCGTGCTGACACCGACACCGCAGATTCTTGCAATGTCTTTGATCGTGATTTCCTCCATGGAGCGCAAACCTTTCCAAACTTACAAGCCTATCTTCCGTACAGCTTCGTCATGCTGCGGATCTGTCCTGCAAGCTCCTTTGTAAAATCTCCGTTCCCCATTCTCCACTTCCAGTTGATTCCCAGTGTGGAAGGAATGTTGATGCGGGCCTCCGATCCCAGTCCAAGATAGTCCTGCATGGGAATGATCGCCAGATCCGCCACGCTGGCCATGGCCGCGCGCACGAACTCCCAGGGAATCTGTTCTCTGGGGATAGACTCACCATCCGCATTTTTCAGACGCAGGTAATCGTCACAGAGCTTTTTGTCCGCTCCCTTCAGCGTATCATACCATCCCATTGTGGTATCATTATCATGAGTCCCCGTATATACCACGCAATTATGTGTATAATTATGCGGCAGATAATCACTTTCCTCACGGGAATCAAATGCAAACTGCAAAATCTTCATGCCTGGATAACCGGATTTCTTCACTAATTCTATCACAGATGGCGTTAAAAATCCAAGGTCTTCTGCAATAACTTCTTTTTCGCCCAATTTTTCTTTCATGGTACGGAAAATGTCATATCCGGGACCCTGCTCCCAGTGACCGTGCTCCGCCGTAGGCTGACCGTAAGGAATTGCATAGTATGCATCAAATCCACGGAAATGATCAATGCGCACCACATCGTAACGCTCGAAGCATGCTGCCAGGCGCTGCATCCACCAGGCATACCCGGTCTCTCTGTGGTGTTCCCAGTTGTACAGCGGGTTGCCCCACAGCTGTCCGGTAGCGGAGAACGCATCGGGCGGGCATCCCGCTACTGCCACAGGCTCACAGTTTTCGTCGAACTGGAACAGTTCCGGATTGGCCCAGGCATCCGAGCTGTCGAAAGCCACGTAAATAGGAATATCTCCAATGATCTTAATGCCGTTATCGTTGGCGTAAGTCTTTAATTTTTCCCACTGTACCTGGAACAGATACTGTTGGAACTGGTAAAACGCGATCTCCTTCGCATATTTTCTGCGATATTTGTCCATGGCAGCCGAAGTTCTCAGCTTGATGTCCTCTTCCCAGGCTGCCCAGCAGATCCCACGGAACCCGTCCTTGATGGCCATATAGAGTGCATAATCATCCAACCAGTATGCATTTTTCTCTACAAATGCCTGAAAACCAGCATCTTCCTCAATATGGCTGTTCTCAAACGCTTCCTTCAACAGACGGAAACGGCTCTTGTAGATCTTGCCATAATCCACGGAATGAATATCCGTACCGAAATCATAGGCATTGCACTGCTCTGCGGTCACATAACCTCTCGCCACCAGATCCTCCGGATCGATGAAGTAGGGATTTCCCGCAAAAGTGGAAAAGGACTGGTACGGTGAATCTCCGTAGCTGGTGGGACCTAAAGGAAGGATCTGCCAGTAGGCCTGACCGGCTTCTTTTAATCTGTCAATAAATTTATACGCTTCTTTGGAAAAACAGCCGATCCCGTAGCGGGACGGCAGACTGCTCACCGGCAGCAATATTCCGCTTTTTCTCATATTAATAACCATTTCTTTCCGTAACCCGCAAGCTTTCAGGTATTTTAGTACCTTGCGCAGGCACAAATTTGCGTGCGCAAAATGAGCCGAATGGCTTATTTTTCACACTTAGCCCTTAACCGCACCGGCTACCACGCCCTCGATAATATACTTCTGACAGGTCAGATAGAAGACGATGATAGGGATCACGGACAGTACTAACAGTGCCATCATGGCACCCATATCTTTTGCACCGTAGGAACCTACCAGGTATTGTACCACAACCGGGATCGTCTTGTAAGAGGTGCTCAGACCGATTACCAGGTAAGGCAGCAGATAGTCGTTCCAGATCCACATGGCATTCAGAATGGCTACGGTAATGGCAGTAGGCTTCAGGATCGGCATTACCACACCGAAGAAGGTCTGCAACGGATTGCAACCGTCGATCATGGCTGCCTCTTCGATGTCCAGCGGAATGGATTTGATGAATCCGCAGAACATGAATACGGACAGACCGGAACCGAATCCCAGATACAGCAGCACCATTCCGGGAGGGTTGTTCAGGTGAGTCATGTTGGCCAGTTTGGACATGGTGAACATTACCATCTGGAAAGGTACGATCATGGAAAATACGAACATGTAATACAGCACGGTGGTCACACCGGATTTTACTCTGGTCAGGTAGTAAGCGGTCATGGAAGTGAACAGAATGATCGCTGCCACGGAAAATACGGTGATAAATGCAGACCAGCCGAATGCGGTAAAGAATCCGGTCTTCTGGATACCATTCACATAGTTGGTCAGTCCTGCGAAAGTCTCCGCGGTGGGTAATGCGAAGGGATCGTTACTGATGTACAGTTTTCCCTTAAAGGAGTTCATCAGTACGAAAAAGATCGGTGTCAGGAATGCAACTACTAATACACACAGGATACAAAATATGATCACATTGGAAGTCTTTTTCTTAGTCATTATTGCTCTACCTCCTTACGTCTGGTAAGTACCAGCTGTCCCAGGGCAATGACTGCCACAACGATGAAGAACAGTACTGCTTTCGCCTGACCGACACCTTCAAAACCGCTTCTGCCGTAGAAAGTATTGTAGATATCCAGCGCCAGCATTGCGGTCTTTTTGCTGGGAGCTCCGGCGGTCAGCGCCAGGTTCTGGTCAAACAGCTTGAAGCTGTTGGATACGGTAAGGAACAAACATATGGTAATAGATGGCATAACCATCGGAATTTTCACTTTGAATAAAGTCTGCAGGGAAGTTGCACCGTCGATCTGCGCTGCTTCGATCAGATCGGTAGGTACATTCTGAAGTCCTGCCACATAAATGATCATCATATAACCGATCATCTGCCAGTTCATCAGGATGACCAGTCCCCAGAAACCGTAGGTAGGATTGGCTACCAGCGTGGTCTCATATTTTAACAATACCGCATTAATCATCTGCTGCCAGATATAGCCCAGGATGATACCGCCGATCAGGTTCGGCATGAAGAATACGGTACGGAACAGGTTGGTTCCCTTGATCTTTCTGGTCAGTGCCAGTGCCAGGATAAATGCAAACACGTTAATGGTGATGATAGATACAACGGAAAACTTTACGGTAAAACCGAATGCGTTGACAAAATCTTTGTCCGCAAAAATCTTGATGTAATTTTCCAGGCCTACAAATTGTGCATTTGTGATCGTCTTGAATTTGCAAAAGGACAGATATACGCCCATAACAAACGGTATGATAAATGCAAAGGAAAATGCGATCAACGTAGGCAGTACAAAAATGGGAAAATATCGTTTTAATGTCTTTTGCATAAGCCTTCTCCTATTAATTCCTTTTTACATGATATTGTGGTTTTTACAAACACGGGGGCCGTGGTACCACCACCGCCCCCTGTGTTTGAAGTAATATAAGATGGATTAAGTTATCGTCTTGCTTTGATTAAACTCTAGTTGGTTGCGATGGCTGCCTTTTCAGCTGCCCATCTTTCAACTACAGTATTCTTTACAGTATCCCAGTCGATGGAACCGGAAGCATACTCCAGAAGAGCTGCGCCGAAGTCATCCTTGAACTGCTGGCTGGGGAAGGAAGTAAAGTTCCAGGATACAGATGTCTTGGAAGAATCTGCCATGTAACGAAGAACTTCCTGTGCCAGAGGATCGGTGGGCTTTTCAGCATCGGTGAAGGTATCGAAAGGAGCGATGAAACCAAGGTCATTGGTTACAGCTGCCTTACCGGTATCAGAGGAGAACAGCCACTCAACGAATGCGATGGATGCTGCCTGATCCTCAGCGGAAGCTTCCTTGTTGATGCAGAAGAAGTTCTCAGTACCGGTGCACAGTCCCTGATTCTCTTCACCGTCAACGCCGGTGTAGATAGGAAGGAACTTCACATCTTCAGCCTTAACGGTGTTGCCGTCTACGCCGGAGATCTGGCCCCATGCCCAGTTACCGTTCTGTACCATTGCTACCTGACCCAGAGCGAACTCAGCCATGGAATCGTCTACAGACTTGCTTCCCAGCAGACCGGGTGCTGTGCAGGAGTTGTTGATGTACAGATCGAAAATGTTCTTGTAATTGTCGGAGTAGGTGAACTCCAGGTTGTCGGTATCAGTGATACCTTTGTCCTTGTACTCATAGTATACAGGGATGTTAGCCAGATGGGTCTGCCATCTCCAGTCTTCACCGGGAGTCAGGGAAGTGGAAGCGAATACGCCTTCGATACCCAGATCATCTTTCTTAGCCTGCATATCTTCTACAACCTCTTTTAACTTAGCGAAGTTGTTGATTTCGTCCATGGAAGCTGCCTTGGCACCGTCCAGTGCGAAGTACTTCTGCATGATAGCGTCGTTGTAAATGATGCCGTAGCCCTCTACTACGTAAGGGATTCCGTATACACCACCGTCTTCACCGGTGATTGCCAGGCTCTTATCCATCAGCCAGCTGTACAGGTCGGTATCCTTCAGGTCTGCGCAGTAGTCTTTCCAGTTCTTGTAACCGATGGGTCCGTTGATCTGGAACAGAGTGGGTGCCTCGGTGTTGGCGATCTCAGACATCAGTGTCTGCTCATAAGTTCCGCTTGCTGCGGTTACTACCTTTACGGGAACACCGGTTGCTTCGGTATATTCCTTAGCCAGCGTCTGCCATACTTCATCAACTTCGGGTTTGAAGTTCAGGTAGTATACAGAGCCTGCTGCATCTGCGGTCTTCTCTCCTGCTTCGGTGGTTGCTGCTGCATCCGTCTTGTTGTCGGTAGCAGGGGTGGTTGCTGTTGCGTTGTCGGAGCTTCCGCAACCGGTCAGCATGGAAGCTGCCATTACTGCACAAAGTAAAACACTTGCCAGTTTCTTCTTCATAATCTTACCTCTCCTTTTTGTTTGGAACGGGATTCCCTTCATGATTTTTGCATCGTATGCAATACTCCCGCCGGTTTTGGAAACGGTATCGGTATGGT
>JBNMJR010000194.1:0-5201 GCA_050873925.1 Acetatifactor sp. | reverse complement strand
GGTATCGACGGTATCGTTGTCATCGGTGGTGACGGCTCCTACCGTGGTGCACAGGCGCTGTCCAGACTGGGTATCAATACCATCGGACTTCCCGGAACCATCGACCTGGATATTGCATGTACCGAGTATACCATCGGTTTCGATACCGCTGTCAACACAGCAATGCAGGCAATCGACAAGGTTAAGGATACCTCTTCCTCTCATGAGAGATGCAGTATCATCGAGGTAATGGGCAGAAATGCCGGATATATCGCTCTGTGGTGTGGTATTGCCAACGGTGCCGAGGATATCCTGCTTCCCGAAAAATACGATTACAACGAACAGAATATTATCAATAATATCATTACCAACCGTAAGCATGGTAAGACCCATCATATCATCATCAATGCCGAGGGAATCGGACATTCCACTTCCATGGCCCGTCGTATCGAGGCTGCTACCGGCATTGAGACCCGTGCTACGATCTTAGGTTACATGCAGCGTGGCGGCAGCCCCACAGCCAAGGATCGTTACTATGCATCTATCATGGGTGCTTACGCAGTAGACATCATGCTGGAAGGCAAGACCAACCGTGTCGTAGGTTACCAGCACGGCGAGTTCATCGATTTCGATATCGAAGAGGCTCTGCAGATGCAGAAGGGTATCAATGAGTACCAGTTCGAGGTATCTCATCTGCTGTCCATCTAATTTAACAGTTCAGACATACAAAGGCGTTTCCCATTGCGTGGAAACGCCTTTCTAAGTAAAGGGAAAAGGTATATGATCACAAGCAACAACAACGCAAAAGTAAAACAGGTGGTGCAGTGGCAGACCAAGGCAAAGGAGCGTCGCAAGGATCACGTATTTCTGGCGGAAGGCGTCAGAATGTGTGAGGAGGCTCCGGTAAAAAGTGTAAAAGAAGTCTACCTTACGGAAGAACTGGAGCAGAAGATCCGGCAGAATGCGCAGAGCGGAGATCACGCTTTCTGGGACAAACTGCAGCAGACCGGATACGAGACCGTCTCCCCGGAGGTCTTTGCCAAGATGGCGGATACCCAGACCCCACAGGGTATCCTGACAGTACTGGAGCAGCCGTCCTATGACTTGTCACAACTGCTGGAACAGCCGGATCCCTTATTTTTGATTCTGGAGAATCTGCAGGATCCCGGTAATCTGGGAACCATGATCCGCACCGGAGAAGGAGCTGGAATAACGGGCGTTATTATGAATAACCAGACCGTGGATATCTTCAACCCGAAGACGATCCGTGCCACTATGGGCTCTATTTTCCGTGTTCCCTTCGTCTATGTGCCGGAACTGGCCCCGGTGCTGGAACAGATGCATGCAAAAGGTATCCATACTTATGCGGCACACCTGAAAGGACAGAAATACTACGATTCCTTTTCCTTCCGGGAGCCTACGGCGTTCCTCATCGGCAACGAAGGAAACGGCTTGTCCAAAGAGATTTCCGACCGGGCGGGACAGTACCTCAAGATTCCCATGGAGGGCAGGGTGGAATCCCTGAATGCCTCCATAGCAGCGGCTCTTTTGATGTACGAGGCCCACAGACAACGGAACTTGGGATTATAATTATAGAAGAAAAACAGTATAGGAGGACAGGTGTTATGAAGATTGGATTTATCGGACTGGGAAATATGGCCACTGCCATGATCGGAGGAATGCTGCAAAAGGGAATTGCAGTTCCGGAAGACATCATTGGCTCGTCGAAAACAGAAACAACGGCAGAAAAAGTTAAAACAAAATTTAATATTAATACAACGACGGACAACAAAATGGTAGCGGCACAGGCAGACATTCTGTTCCTGGCAGTAAAACCCATCTTTTTCCCGGAGGTGATCGCCCAGATCAAGGACGTCGTAGCAAAGGATACTCTGATCGTCAGCATTGCCGCAGGAAGAACTCTGGGATATCTGAAGGAGGCTTTCGGCAGACCGGAATTGAAGCTGATCCGTTGCATGCCCAACACACCGGCACTGGTGCTGGATGGCTGCACCGGCGTCTGTGCGGAAGAGAATGTCACGGAGGAAGACATGGAGCAGGTACTGGCACTGTTACGTTCCTTCGGCATTGCCAGTGTGGTGCCGGAGCGGCTGATGGATGTGGTCGTGGGTGTCAGCGGAAGTTCTCCGGCCTATGTGTTTATGTTTATTGAAGCCATGGCGGATGAGGCAGTAGCCGCCGGAATGCCCAGAAAACAGGCCTATGAATTCGCCGCTCAGTCCGTCCTCGGCAGCGCCAAAATGGTACTGGAGACCGGCAAACATCCCGGAGAGCTGAAGGACATGGTATGTTCTCCCGGAGGAACCACGATCCAGGCAGTCAAAGTGCTGGAAGAAAAGGGAATGCGAGCCGCTGTCATGGACGCTATGGACGCCTGTATCGAGAAGTCAAAGAGCCTCTAAAACAGCGCAAAACTCCCAAAACTTGACAAAAAATTTGTCATCTGTTATGATATTCCGCGTAACAAATTTAACATTTTTGTAACAAACCGGTGAAAATCTTAATAATTTAAGCATATACTATTCACTGGTGAGATCCACAGGTATCACACCCGTAGGGGAATCTTCCTGTGGGAAAGGCGTGTATCAAGATGACAAAAAGCAGAAGAATGCTGGTTGTATGCGTAGGACTGCTCTGTTCTTTCTTCCTGAGCATGCAGATGAGCATGACCGCACAGGCGGGCAATACAAAAAATTATGTAAATGATCTGAACGGTGGTATCGCATCCATCTTGGATCCCGGTTCCAAAAACAGCACCGAGGTCATCAATGCCACGGTGAAGGAACTGAACCTGACCTTCCCTGCAGAGGAGGAGATCAGTTCCGGTCTGGTCATGGCAAACGTACGGGATGCTGTGAACGTAAGAAGCGATGCCAGCGAGGAATCCTCCAAGGTCGGTAAACTCTACAAGGACTGTGGAGGTACGATTCTGGAGCAGAAGGATGGCTGGACAAAAATTCAGTCCGGTACTCTGATCGGCTGGGCGAAGGACGAATATCTCTTATTCGGAGATGATGCCAAAGCACTGGCCAACGATGTAGGCAGAATGATCGCACAGATCGATACGGAGACTCTCCGTGTGAGAACCGGAGCGGATCAGGAAGCCGGTGTCCTGGGACTTCTTCCCAAGGGTGACATCGTAGATGTGGTAGACAACAGCAACCCGGAATGGGTCTGCATTGACTATGAAGGCGCAGACGGTTATGTGTCTGCGGAATATGTAACCGTAGATTTCCAGATCGACTCCGGTGAGACTCTGGAGGAGATCAAGGCAAGAGAAGCCGCAGAGCGTGAGGCAAAGCGCCACGTCAACTACGGCGAATATACCACCGATGCGGATACCACACAGTTGCTGGCCGCACTGGTACAGTGTGAAGCAGGCTGTGAAAGCTACGAAGGCCAGCTGGCGGTAGCTTCCGTAGTTATGAACCGCGTACGAAGCGGTGCATATCCCAACAGTATCCACGGTGTTATCTATGCTTCCGGACAGTTTACTCCGGCACTGAACGGCAAGGTAAATACCGTATACGAATCCGGCAGGATCTCCGCAAGCTGTGTTCAGGCAGCCCAGGAAGCCATTTCCGGTGTCTCCAACGTAGGAGACATGACCCACTTCAGACGTAACAACGGCCGTGACGGACTGGTCATCGGCAATCACGTCTTCTACTAAGTGGCACACAAAAGAACAGAGCATACAACAGAGACGGTATCCCGGAACAGGGGATACCGTTTTTTTGGCACAATAGAATCCCCTATCGTGCACCAATAGCGGTTGTCACAGAGGACTGTTTGTAGTACACTGGATACAACTACAAAACCAAAGGAGTGATCACATGAGTGAAATGGTAACCTTGTGGCTTGTGGTATTGATCGTATCGATCGGTGTGGAGGTAGCCACTTTGGGACTGACGAGCATCTGGTTCGCAGGAGGTGCCGTCGTGGCAGTCATTGCCGCCGTATTGCATGCACCGATCTGGTTGCAGATCCTGTTATTTTTTGCAGTATCTCTGCTGCTGTTATTTTTCACAAGACCCGTCGCAGTCAGATATTTCAACAAGGACCGTGTAAGGACGAACGTGGAAAGTATGATCGGCAGACAGGCGATCGTGACCAGTGAGATCGACAATCTGCAGGGCATCGGACAGGTAACGGTGGGCGGCCAGGAGTGGAGCACCAGAACCGAAAAGGACGGACTGAATTTACAGCCCGGAACCGTGGTGGACATCGTGGCAGTCAGTGGTGTCAAGCTGATCGTTAAGGTGGATCCGCAGATGACGAAGGTCACCGGGGAAGTACCGGAGTCACAGAATTAAGAATCGTGTAACACGGATACATGAGGGAAAGCGCGTACAGAGGTACGCAGCGTACACGAATGTACGCAGAAGGAGGAAAAATGGTAGCATTAATCATTATTGTCGTATTAGTATTATGGATCTTCGTATCCTGTATCAAAATCGTGCCTCAGGCGCAGGCATACGTTATCGAGCGTCTGGGTGCTTATCAGGCCACCTGGAATGTAGGATTCAATCTGAAGATCCCTTTCATCGATAAGGTAGCCAGAAAGGTCAACTTAAAAGAGCAGGTAGCGGATTTCCCGCCCCAGCCCGTAATCACCAAAGATAACGTAACCATGCGGATCGATACCGTAGTCTTCTATCAGATCACCGATCCCAAGCTGTTCACCTACGGTGTGGAGAATCCCATGATGGCTATTGAGAACCTGACCGCCACCACCCTGCGTAACATCATCGGTGACCTGGAACTGGATCAAACCCTGACTTCCCGTGAGACCATCAACACCAAGATGCGTGCGGCACTGGATATCGCCACCGATCCCTGGGGTATCAAGGTCAACCGTGTGGAGCTGAAGAACATCATCCCTCCCGCAGAGATCCAGAATGCCATGGAGAAGCAGATGAAGGCAGAACGTGAGAGACGTGAAGCCGTTACCCGTGCAGAAGGTGAGAAGAAGGCGAAGATCCTGGAGGCAGAAGGTGCCAAGGAGTCCGCAATCCTTCGTGCAGAGGCAGATAAGCAGGCAGCCATCCTTCGTGCGGAAGCCGAGAAGGAGAAGATGATCCGCGAGGCAGAAGGTGAAGCGGAAGCAATCCTCAAGGTACAGCAGGCAAACGCCGACGGTATCAAGATGCTGAAAGAAGCAGGCGCCGATGCCGCAGTGCTGAAACTGAAGAGCCTGGAAG
>JBNMJR010000193.1:0-5299 GCA_050873925.1 Acetatifactor sp. | reverse complement strand
CAGGCAGTCAGAGACGCTGTCATTCCCACCACCAGTATTGCTGCCCATATTTTTCTGTTCCATTTGCTCATAGTTATCGCTTACTCCTCATATCCGCTTTTTTCAAACCGGAACCATTTGAAATCAAAATTGCATCCCGGCAGGAAAACGAAGGTCACATTCTGCTCTCCCGTCACTCTTTCCAGAGGGAAACGCAGTTCCCTATATTCCTCGCTGTGTGGGAAGGGAAGTACCTGTGTAGCTCCATCGGTAAACCTAAGCTGGATCGTATTCTGCTGTAAAGGAGTTCTTCCGCAGATGACAATGCTATCGGTTCCCGCTTCTCCAAAGTTCATATCCGTAAATTCGAGAGAGACATTATTGCCGATCTGTTCAACGGCATCCCCGGTTCTCACAAAGCTGTCACCATAGGTAACTCCGTCCGTGAGAGCACTCAGTCTTGCATAAGCTTTTTCCTGTCTGGTGAAATGGAACTCTTTCAGGAAAATTTTATCTTCTGACACTATTGTCAGTTTTGTTACACCCTTTAATCTCCGGGGCAATACGAAGGTATCCGGTTGGAAAACTTCCCAGATGCCCGGCTTCTGATAGGTTATTTCACCCACCAGTGTTCCCTGTGTCCCGGAACCGCTCTCTTCGGGCTCTCCCTTCCATATCTGAATCCGGTGGGGATCATTATCGTTGGCAAAAATGGACAGCGTGATCTCGTCACTTCCGAATTCACCAAAGTCTAACGCTTCATAGACCAGTCCGGTAGGCTGTGCCTTGTCCGTTCCGGCACTGTTCTCCACTCCGCGGCTTACGTCTCCGCCAAAACTTCCGACATAAGAAATACCCGTCACCGGCTCATACGGAGAATGGAACGTCTGTCCCATGCCCTCCACTGCAAAGTCAAGTTGGGAAATCATTTTAATATTGGTTGTTCCGTTACAGGTCATACACCTTACCTGAAAACTGCCATCACTGACGCCTGTGATCCGGATGCTCTCGCCGTCTTCCAGTTCCTCCAGTTTTGCCACAGGGCTGGGGATACCGGAAGCGTCAGTAATGCTCCAGAGAAGCTTACGGTCTGTGGCTTCCATGGGATAGATACGGGTATGTAGCAATACATACGGCTTCTCCGGTGTCAATCTCATATAGGGAGCGCTCATTTCCAGTTTCCGCACCGGAACAAATCCGGGATCCACAAAGGCGGGCGGATATTCTCTGTTTTCTTCTGTTGCGCAGACACCGGGACGAATCGGTGCTTCGACTGCCTGTAACGTCACTGTCGCCGTGCGGTGCCCGGCAGCTGCCTTTGCTGTTCCAGTGCCGGTTTCATTGGTCATGCTGTTCACTGTGGCTGCCCACGCATCCTCCACAGTCACACGAATCTCCCCCGGCGTAGTTTTTGCTGCGATCATAGCCAGTAATTTCCCCTGGAACAACTTACGTACGGTTCCCTTGTAGGCATCGTAATCGGCGCTGTCACCATTGTCCAGTCCCACCAGTCTTCCAGCACCTTCCACGGTCACTCTCACATAATCGGAGGCATTTTCCACAGGATATCCGTCCCGGTCCTCCGCTGAGATCTCCACAAAGATCATGTCCTCGCCGTCAGCATGCAAGGCTGATCTATTTGCTTTTAATACATAATGATCTGTGTTGCCGAAGGAATGTCTCTCCTGTCTGGCTATCTCCCTACCCGTTTCGTCGTATGCCACGGCACAGATACTGCCGGGCGCATACGGTACTTTCCAGGAAGGCTGCAATACCGTTCCTTTCTGATGATCGATCTGCTGTTTTCCCTGTGACACTCCGTTTACGAACAATTCCACCTCCGGAGCATTGCTGGTGATCCGCACGTCCACCTGCTGTCCCGGATTAAAATCCCAGTAGGGATATACATGGATCATGGGATCTTTTTTCCCATCCGTCCATTCCGAACGGAAGACGTAGTAGGAGTCTTTGGGAAATCCCGCCGTATCCATCTGTCCGAAATAGCTGTTTTTCGTCTGATAAGGGGTCGGCTCACCGATATAGTCAATGGCTGTCCAGATGAACTGACCACAGGAATAAGGGGTATCTCTGTCCATAGTGATACAGTATTCCGTATTTTTCGCCGCCCAGCTGGTAGTACTGTTGCCCAACGCAGAACACTGTTCGTCCGCTTCGATCAGATTCGCCCTCTCCAACGGAAAATGATACACCCCTCGGCTCTGTACCACAGAAGAAGTCTCACTTCCGTAGATGATCCAGTCCGGATGCTTTTCATGGTGTTCCGCATAATATTTTTCCGCGTAGTTATAGCCCGCCACTTTCACGATATCCGCACATTTCTGGGCATTTTCCCAGGGCATGTAATTGGAACCGATCGTCACCGGTGCCACCTTCCGGTAATCCCACTTTCTGACTGCTGTAAGGAGGCTACGGGTGATCTCCTGTCCATGGGCATCCGCATGGGTATCCGGAATCTCGTTGCCAATGCTCCACATGATAACGGAAGGATGATTGCGGTCTCTGCGGATCCAGCTGCGTACATCCTTCTCCATCCATTCCTTGAAAAATCTGGCATAATCATAAGGATTCTTTGCCATCTCCCACATATCGAACGCTTCGGATACGATCAGAAATCCCATCTCATCCGCCAGCTCCATCAGTTCCACAGCGGGCATATTGTGGGAAGTCCGCACAGCATTGACACCCATGGAACGCATGAGTTCAAATTTCCGGCGCATGGCTTCTTTGTGAAAAGCCGCTCCCAGTGCTCCGAGGTCATGATGATCGCAGGCACCGTTCAGGCGGATCTTCCTGCCGTTTAATAAAAAGCCCCTGTCAGGATCAAATTGTATGGTGCGGAAGCCGATACGGAAATGTTCTTGCTGACATAGTTCCCGGCTGTTGGTCTCCTGCTCTCTCCACAGGCATACCTGCAGATCATACAAGTAAGGATCCGTAATGTCCCATTTTCTAGGATTATCCACAGGGATCGTTATGGATATCTTGTTCTGTCCACAGGTGAGAGGCTGTTTTACCCGGAAGAGCTCCTGGTTTTCTGTTTCTATGGGACTTTTGCTGTTATCAGCATCTCGCAGACAGTATTCCAGTTCATAATTTCCACTATCTGTTCCCCATTCCAGTTCCGTGTCGATGGTCAGATCATAACCATTTTTTGTCTCAACAGAAGATGTATAGATGCCGTCCAGAGGAATATGTGTCTTGGGCAGCCGGATCATCCACACATTCCGATAGATTCCGGCACCGCTGTACCATCTGCTGTTGGGCGCCTGAAATACGACACGCAGAACGATTTCATTATCTCCCTTATGTAAAGCATCCGTAATATCCCAGTCAAAGGTAGAATAGCCGTATTTCCAGTCGCCAAGGTGCTCACCGTTTACATAAATAGAAGAATCCATGTAGACACCTTCAAAGCGGAGGATGGCACGGTCATCATTTCCTGTTTTATCCGGGGCATAGGCAAAATTCTTCCGATACCAGCCGATGCTGTCTTCATAGAGATTCTTCGTATCATAGATCAACCAGTCATGGGGCAGATCCACCGGCTGCATTTTGGCTTCCAAGATCTGCCTGTCTTCCCATTTCACACCTAATTCCGTTTTGGCAAAATACCAATTATCATTCCATAACGTTCTGCTGTTCATCAAAGTTTTTGCCCTTTCTGTCTGATCCCGGTTTCTGTCCCGTTATTTTATTTTTCCTGCACGTGTTCGGTTTTATCTGCGTTCGATGCAGACTGCGCATCTGCACGGTTCTCCAAGTGTTTCACAAGCCAGACCGCCAACAGCGCATCCAGCGTTCCCAATAAGATTCCGCCCAGGATATCCGTCGGGTAATGAACGAAGAAGTAAAGTCTGGAAAATGCAATAAGTGCCGCCATGAGCAGACTTAAGAGTCCTGCTCTACGATAATAACAGAAGATCGTCACTGCACCGGCGAATCCATTGGAGCTGTGTCCCGAAGGGAACGAATATTCAGAAGGAAACGGGATCTTCAATATGACACTGTTGTCGACTGCGCAGGGTCTGGGTCTGGCGATCACATTTTTCAGAAACAGATTCCCCACCAGATAGGTAATAGCCATTGCGATCATCATAGTCAGACCGCATTTTCTGGTCTTCGGTATACATGTCAGGACGATGGCGATGGCAATCCATACAAGCCCGCTTTCTCCTATGGTGGTAAAAAGACGCATGACGTCCGTCAGCCATCCCTGATGAATTTCTTGTATTGCGTGTAATATCTGTAACTCCATATCAATCTCCATTCCGCAGACGACTGTCTATCCTTCCGTCACCGTCTGCCGACAGTCTGCGCCTTCCATAAGACGTTCCCCGCCCAAGTCCTGCCTATGGCGATGTTACTGCATCTTCGCAAGAAAAGCCTTCGCATTGGCCGCGATGTCATCCTTGAATACAGCAGAACCTGCCACGATAACATTAGCTCCCGCATCAAGTGCCAGCGCTACGTTGTCAAGATTAATGCCGCCATCTACTTCCAGATCGGTAGCCAGTCCTCTGTCCGTGATCATTTTACGGATCACCGCTACCTTATTCAGGCATTCCGGGATCAGCTTCTGTCCGCCGAAACCGGGCTCCACGGTCATGACCAGTACCATATCCACCAGTTCCAGATAAGGCTCCACTGCCTCTGCCGGGGTGGCTGGTTTGATGGTGATGCCGACCTTTTTGCCGGTGGCACGTATTTTTTCAATGCATCCCTTCACATCCTCTGTGGCTTCCAGATGGAAATTCACCAGATCCGCGCCGCAGGCAGCGAACTCTTCCACATAACGCTCCGGCTTCTCAATCATCAGATGCACATCCAGGAACATGTCTGTATGGGGTCTCACTGCCTTCAAGACAGGCATTCCGTAAGAGATTGAAGGCACAAACAGTCCGTCCATCACGTCTACATGCAGCCAGGGCACGCCGGCTCCTTCCACAGCTTTGATATCTTCTCCCAGCTTCCAGAAATCCGCCGAAAGAATTGAAGGTGATAAAATATTCATGATACTCCTCATTTCTGCCCTTTAGGGCTTTGTCTGCAGCACTTTTCCCAATGAATAGGAAATCGTATTCCATATGCGTCTATTCTAACAAACTTGCATTCTTAAAACAAGACAAACTAAAAGGAACCTTTCCTTTCGGGAAAAGTTCCTCAGACTGTAGACAAAACGCTTTTGGTCAACAGGCCAGAAGCGTTTTTCTTGTTTTGGGTGCAAAAAGTGTGTACTTTATCAGCCATAAACTTTTTGTGATTTCTCTTTTTCCCCTTTTGGCTATCATCTTTGCCAGCT
>JBNMJR010000192.1:0-5309 GCA_050873925.1 Acetatifactor sp. | reverse complement strand
TTGTGGGACAGCGCACGGAGGTGGAAGGTGCCTCCATGGAGCATACCCTGCACAACGGGGATAATCTGATCGTGGATAAACTGAGCTATCGTTTTCATGATCCGGAACGGTTTGATATCATTGTGTTCCCGTTTCAATTCCAGGACAATACCTATTATATCAAGCGTATCATCGGACTGCCGGGAGAGACTGTACAGATCATGGAGGATGGCAGTATCTACATCAACGGAGAAAAACTGGAAGAGAACTATGGCATGGAAGTCATAAAACCGGAGACCATCGGCCGGGCGGCGGAACCTATTGAACTGGGGGATGATGAATATTTTGTCATGGGAGACAACCGCAACAACTCCAGTGACAGCCGTACGGATATGGTGGGTAACATCAAAAGAGAAAATATCATCGGAAAAGCCTGGCTCCGGATCTGGCCGTTTTCCGATTTCGGCGTATTACAACATCAATAACCGTAAATGGGGATAAACATATGGAAAGTGCAGCAAAGATCAAAGAAATATTACAGGCAGCTTCAATGGAAAAGCTGCCTGAATTTATAGCAGAATATGAGAACGATCAAAGAAGCGGTGTGCAGAAGCTGGTGGCGAGTGCACAGAAAAAAATAGAGGCTCTGGAAAAAGAACGTCAGCGGATCGAGAATCTCAAAAAATACGAGAGAGAATATGCGCAATACACCTATATCTGCGGAATCGACGAAGTGGGAAGGGGGCCGTTGGCGGGACCTGTAGTGGCAGGCGCCGTTATTCTGCCGAAGGATTGTGACATTTTATACATTAATGATTCCAAGCAATTATCCGAAAAAAAGAGAGAAGAGCTGTATGATGTGATCACGAAGGAAGCGGTGGCCTGGGCAGTGGGCTATGCTTCTCCGGAGCGGATCGATGAGATCAATATTTTACAGGCAACCTATGAGGCTATGCGGGAGGCTATCGGCAAACTGGATCCGGCACCGGATCTGTTGTTGAATGATGCGGTGACGATTCCGGGAGTGGAGATCCGGCAGGTGCCGATCATCAAGGGAGATGCCAAGAGCATCTCTATCGGTGCGGCCAGCATTGTGGCCAAGGTGACCAGGGACCGGCTGATGGAGCAGTATGCCGATGTGTTTCCGGAGTATGATTTCGCATCCAACAAAGGGTATGGCAGTGCGGCACATATTGCGGCATTGAAGAAATATGGCCCGACACCGATCCACAGACACAGCTTTATCAAAAATTTCGGATTTTAAGGCATTTTTAGTGTGCCGGGAGAGAAAATATGAAGCTGACAGGATGGTTCTCACAGGATAAAATAGCGGATAACAGCAGGGTACAGACTTCAAATAATGCGAATACCGAACAGGCAAACCGCCAGATCCGCAGCCTGGTTCCGGGACAGACTCTCAGGGGAGAGGTGGTCTCCAGGGAGGGCAATAATGCGCAGATCCGTCTGTTGCAGGATGTCCTGATCGATGCGAAGGTGGATGCGGATATCCGCCTGGAACTGGGGCAGAACATTACCTTTCAGGTGAAAAATAACGGGCAGACATTGAATTTAAGCCCGCTGTTTACAAATATGGCAACAGAAGAAACCGTGCTGAAAGCGCTGGATATGGCATCACTGCCGGTGAATGAAAATACGGTAGCCATGACAAAACAACTGATGGATGCGGGACTTCCCATTGACAAAAATACTCTGCAGCAGATCTGGCATGAAAGCAATGCGTTTCCGGATGCGGAGGTTCTGGATCTTGTGAACCTTCACAGGCTGGAACTGCCGGTTACGGAGGAAAATATCACACAGATGGCATCCTACCGCAATCTGACACATCAGCTGACAGCAGGAATCGCAGAGACCGGAGAAAGTCTGACGAATATGCTGCAGGGACTGGCAGAGAGCGGAGACATAGAGCAGGCTGCCACAATCTACAGTCAGATTCTGGAACTGCTGACCTCTGAAGATGCGGCCGGAGAGACGGCAACAGGACAACAGCAGACGGCGGAACCTTTGCCGGAGCCGGGCGCGGATGTGACAGAGGCTACGGGAGATACCGAACGGACACCGGTGCAGTCTTCGGCAATGGCACCGGAAGACACAGCAGTTGCGGCACAGAAGACGATCATAGAAGAACGGCCGGAGGATACACAGGGGGCCCTGCAGACAGAGAACAGTAAGTCCGGTGGGGAGAAGACACAGCAGACCCGGGAGACACCACAGCTGCAGGACTTGCAGAAATTGGTAAAGCAGGGACTGGAGACGAAGGATATTCCCTTATTGCGCAGTATCCTGCATAATTCCAAAGTGACAGAGCTACCGGCAAAACTGCTGGCGGACCGGTGGAGTATAAAGCCGGAGGATGTGGAATCCCCGGAGAAGGTGGAGGAACTTTACCAGAAACTGGGAAAGCAGCTGAAAGGGCTGAGTAATGTTCTGGAAGAAAACGGACAGCGTAGTTCAGGCACTTATCAGAACGTGACAAATTTAAGTCAGAATGTGGATTTTCTGCAACAGATCAACCAGACCTATGCCTATATCCAGCTGCCGCTGCATTTACGGCAGGGAGAGCATAAGACCGGAGAACTGTTTGTATATACCAACAAGAAAAATCTTGCCAGAAAAGACGGGCAGGTCAGCGCACTGCTGCATCTGGACATGGAACATCTGGGGCCGTTGGACGTGTACGTGGCGCTGAAGGATACCAAAGTCAGTACCAAATTTTATGTGCAGAATGATGCAATCCTGGATTATCTGGAAGCTAATATGGATGTGCTGACAGAGCGGCTGCAAAAAAGAGGTTACGATTGTAAATGTGAGACAACGCTGCGTACCGAATTACAGCAGACGGCACAGGCCATGGCACCGCTTCTTAAAACAGAAGGAAGCGTTCCAGTAGCACAGTACGCTTTCGACGTAAGAACCTAAAAAGGACAGCAGAATGGAAGACGAGAAAAAGAAAGTAAAACAGGCCATAGCACTGGAATACGATCCCTCGGATGAGGCTCCCAGAGTCATAGCCAGCGGTAAAGGAATCCTGGCGGAAAAGATTATAGAAAAGGCGCAGGAGAGCAGCGTTCCAATCCATCGGGATGACAAGCTGGCGGATACATTGTCCCGGCTGGACATCGGTGAGATGATCCCTCCGGAGCTGTATGAGGTCGTGGCGGAGATCCTGGTATTTGTAGATGCTGTGGACCACCGCATGGTAAAGGAAAGCGTGGCAAACGGGGGAAAACATAAGGGTTGAATACCAGACAGACGGGGAATATATATGAACAGATGGCTGCGGAATATCTGGAAAAACAGGGAATGCGGATCCTGGAACGGAATTTCCGCAGAGGCAGGAACGGAGAGATCGACATTATCGGCAGAGACGGGAAATATCTTGTGTTTGTGGAGGTAAAATACCGTTCCGGTGATGAAAAAGGAAATGCAGCGGAGGCTGTGACAACGGCGAAACAGAGAACCATTTGCAGAGTGGCGGATTATTACCGCTATCTGCATCACTATGGGGAGAGTACCTGGGTGCGCTATGATGTGGTAGCAATCCAGGGAGAGACACTTCACTGGATCCAAAATGCTTTTCCGCATCATTACAGCGTAAGGAGTTAGAATATGTATCCATTGATCAGAACAGGCAACAGAGACACAGACAGCATACAGCAGAGACAAAAGGGAGAACTGGAGTATCTGGTATTTCCGAAGCTGGAAGAGACCGGTGTGGTGGAACATCTGTTTACCACTAGGACCGGAGGTGTCAGCAGCGGAAACTGTTCCACTATGAATCTGAGCTTTTCCAGGGGCGATGATCCGGAATGTGTCAGAGAGAATTACAGAAGGATCGGTGAAGTGCTGGGGGTGACCCCGGAGAGAATGGTGGCGTCGAAGCAGACTCATACCACGAATATTCATCTGGTGACAGAGGAAGACTGCGGTAACGGGATCACCGGACCATCGACCTATGATGATATTGACGGTCTGGCTACGGATATTCCCGGAATTGCACTGGTGACCTTTTATGCAGACTGTGTCCCTCTGTATTTCGTGGATCCGGTACACCGGGCCATAGGACTTGCTCATTCCGGCTGGAGAGGAACGGTAGCGGGAATGGGGGCCTGTATGGTACAATTTATGCAGGAACATTTTAACAGTTGTCCGCAGGATCTGGTGGCGGCCATCGGACCGTCCATCTGCGTGAACTGCTACGAAGTGAGTGAAGAAGTGGCGGAACAATTCCGGAAAGGCTTTCCGGAGGATGTTCTGCAGCCGGGCAAAGCACAGGGAAAATATCAGCTGGATCTGTGGAAAGCCAATCAGAGCATTCTGTTAAAGGCGGGAATCCTGCCGGAGCATATGGCGGTAACAAATGTATGTACCTGCCATAATCCGGAGTACCTGTTTTCCCACCGGGCAAGTCACGGACAGAGGGGGAATCTGGCGGCATTTTTAATGTTGAAAGAGTCCTGACCGGCTGACGGGAATTAAGAAAAATTAAGAAAAAACACGAAAATATTTAAAAATAGTATGGTTAAATAGAAACAACAAAACGGAAATGATGGGGAACCGTGCCACAACGGAGAAATGAGGGAAGTATGGCAAATATTCTTGTATGTGATGATGACAGAGAGATCGTGGATGCCATTGAGATCTATCTGAGTCAGGATGGCTATAAAATATATAAAGCGTATGACGGAGAACAGGCGATCCAGATCCTGGACAAGGAGGATATCCATCTGTTGATCATGGATATCATGATGCCCCGTCTGGATGGTATCCGGGCGACATTGAAGATCCGGGAATACAGCAGTATTCCCATTATTATCCTGTCGGCCAAATCGGAAGACACTGACAAAATCCTGGGACTGAATATCGGCGCGGATGATTATATCTGCAAGCCCTTTAATCCTCTGGAACTGGTGGCGAGAGTCAAATCCAATCTGCGCAGATATACCTCCCTGGGGAGCCTTACCGGTGAGAACAAGGCAATCTATCAGGTGGGCGGTCTGATCCTCAATGATGATACGAAGCAGGTGACAGTGGATGATGAACCGGTAAAAATGACGCCCATTGAATATAATATTTTACTGCTTTTGATGAAGAATCAGGGCAGGGTGTTTTCTATTAATCAGATCTACGAAAGTATCTGGAATGAGGATGCCATCGGAGCAGATAATACTGTGGCGGTACACATCCGGCATATCCGGGAAAAAATCGAGATCAATCCCAAGGAGCCCCGGTATCTGAAGGTAGTGTGGGGCGTTGGATACAAGATAGAGAAACAGTAAAGGAGAACGGCTTTGAAGAAGAGAGGACTGACA
>JBNMJR010000191.1:0-5330 GCA_050873925.1 Acetatifactor sp. | reverse complement strand
TTGGTTTCTTTGATTCGAGTGATCAGTTTGTTGATCATATTTCCTCCGTTCTGCAATAGATCTGCCCTTTATTGGCACAGCAAAGGCACCGCCTTCGGGCGATGCCTCCTGACCTGTCTCTATTCTACCCCAACTAATGTCAGTTGGTCAACGTACTTCTTGATATTTGAAGCATTTACATACTTTTTGTGGCTATCGCCGTTTACAACCACCAGTGTCGGTGCCTGCATCACGCCGTAACGTCTGGCCAGCTCCATGTTCTCCTCCGCATCAATAGTCACGTAAGGCACATTTTTCAGATATTCCTTCACCAGCTTACAGTTCGGACAGGTCTTGGTCGTGAACAGATACTTGATGTTCTGCGGCTGCTCCACCTTCACTTCCACATCCTCCGCAAAATTGGACAAAGTCACCACACTTCTGGTGGGACGCTTCAGGGAAGAATGGGCAATGTCATACTCCGTTCTGTTGGCATATTCCTGTAACTTACCGTCATTCCAGTTCTGCACCGGACGATAGTAACCGGTGATACGGCTGTAGACCTCCGTCTTTGCTCCGCAGTGGGGACAGGTCTTCACCTCTCCTGCCAGATAACCGTGTTCCTTACAGATGGAATAGGTCGGAGACAGCGTATAATACGGCAGCTTGTAATTGGAAGCTATGGTGCGCACCAGAGAAGCCGCCGCCTTCCAGTCGGGAAGCTTCTCTCCCAGGAACGCGTGGAACACCGTGCCGGAAGTATACAACGTCTGCAATTCGTCCTGGATATCCAGCGCATCGAAAATATCCACGGTATAATCCACCGGCAGATGGGAGGAATTCGTATAATAAGGAGTATCCCCGGGCTTTCCTGCCGTCTTGATGCCGGGCCAGCGTTTTCTGTCGTGTTTTGCCAGACGGTATGTGGTACTCTCCGCAGGAGTTGCCTCCAGATTGTAGAGATCTCCGTACTGCTCCTGATAATCCGACAGACGCTCTCTCATATGGTTCAACACTTCCTTGGTGAACTCCTGAGTTCTGGGATCGCTCATATCCGCTCTCAGCCAGTTGGCATTTAAGCCCACCTCGTTCATGCCGATCAGACCGATGGTGGAGAAATGATTCTCAAAGGTGCCCAGATACCGTTTGGTATAGGGATACAGCCCCTCATTCAGCAGCTTCGTGATGACACCGCGCTTAATCTTCAGGGATCTGGCAGCAATGTCCATCATATGATTCAGTCTGGCATAAAATTCGTCCTTGTTGGCAGACAGATACGCGATTCTGGGCATATTGATAGTGACAACGCCCACACTTCCTGTGCTCTCACCGGAACCGAAGAATCCTCCGGTCTTCTTGCGCAGTTCTCTTAGATCCAGACGCAGGCGGCAGCACATGCTGCGGACATCGCTGGGCTGCATATCGGAATTGATATAGTTGGAAAAATACGGGGTACCGTATTTTGCGGTCATCTCGAATAACAGTCTGTTGTTCTCGGTGTCGGACCAGTCGAAATCCTTCGTGATGGAGTAGGTCGGGATCGGATACTGGAAACCGCGGCCGTTGGAGTCGCCCTCGATCATGGTCTCGATAAATGCCTTGTTGACCATGTCCATTTCCTTCTTACAATCCTTGTATTTGAAATCCATCTCCACGCCGCCTACCAGTGCCGGCAGCTCTGCCAGATCATCGGGCACCGTCCAGTCCAGTGTAATATTGGAAAAAGGAGCCTGTGTGCCCCAGCGGCTGGGGGTATTGACACCGTAAATAAATGCTTCGATGCATTTTTTCACTTCGGGATAGCTCAGGTTATCTACCTTTACAAAGGGGGCAAGATAGGTATCAAAGGATGAAAATGCCTGTGCTCCCGCCCATTCGTTCTGCATGATCCCCAGGAAGTTTACCATCTGGTTGCACAGCACGGATAAGTGTCTCGCCGGAGCGGAAGTGATCTTGCCGGTGATGCCGCCCAGTCCCTCCTTGATCAGCTGCTTTAAGGACCATCCGGCGCAGTAGCCGGTCAGCATGGACAGATCATGGATATGGATATCCGCATTACGGTGTGCCTCCGCGATCTCTTCGTCATAGATCTCAGACAGCCAGTAGTTGGCCGTTACCGCACCGGAATTGCTCAGGATCAGACCACCTACGGAATAGGTCACCGTAGAGTTCTCCTTCACACGCCAGTCCTCGACCTTGACATAGCTGTTGACCACGTCCTTGTAGTCCAGGATCGTGGACTTCATGGCGCGCATCTTCTCCCGCTGCTTACGATACAGGATATAAGCCTTGGCCACCTCTTCGTAGCCGGCCTGTCCCAGAACCCGCTCCACACTGTCCTGAATATCCTCTACATGGATCTCATCGTTTTCCACCTTCTTCTGGAAATCCGCTGTCACCCGTAACGCAAGAAGATCAATAATGTCATTATTATAGCTCATCTGCGTCGCAGTAAAAGCCTTCATAATGGCATCATTGATCTTCGTCAGTGTAAAGTCCGCTTTGGAACCATCTCGTTTGATTACCTGAAACATCTTATGTACCCCCTTGATTTCGTGTCCCCATGGGCTTTCGCCCGTAAAACCTATCACGGTCTATTCTACAATACTTTGTAGGGGAAGTCAATCAAAGGATACTAGATATTGTGTATACATTAGTTCACCCGTCGATTTGTGCGGAGACGGCTTTACGCTTGCGTAAGGGGCCGGCTCTGTGCAAATCGACGAGGGGAGCGCCATCTCATGAGCAAAAGGCAGCTGCGTAGCAGCGGAAAGCCTCGAAGAGGCGATTTTGCGAATGGCGCTCGGTGAACAGCCGCGAGCGGGAACGGCGCTCGCTTTACGCTCTCTTCCACACTCTGTGGTACAGCACATATGCCACCACCGCGGTCACGCTCTCCGTGCAGACAAATGCCCACCACACGCCGGTCACGCCGATCAGGCGGCTCAGCACAAATGCCGCCGGGATGATCACGGCCACATACCGCATCACGGAGATCACCAGAGAAACCATGCCCTGTCCCAGTGCCTCCAGTGCACCGGAGCTGGTCACTGACACGGCGGACAGGATAAAGCCCAGACTGATGATGTGCAATGCCGTAATGCCGATGGCAATAGTCTCCGGATTTTCGGTAAACAATCCGATCAATCCTCCGGGGATCAGCCAGCACAATGCCGTACCGATGGCCATGATCCCGGCGGTCAATTCCAGCGTCAGACGATAGATCTGCTCCACACGCTTCCGCTCTCCGGCTCCGTAATTGTAGCCGATCAGCGGACGGATGCCCTGAATGATACCGTTGGAGGGCAGATAGATAAAGGTCTGCAGCTTATAGTAAACACCCAGTACCAGCACATACGCTCCCGAATAAGCCGCCAGAATACCGTTCAGTGCGGAAATTAACAACGACGGCAGTGCCATGTTCAGTGTCGCCGGAATACCGATACCATAAGTCTTGCCGCAGATTTCTCCCTCCGGGCGCAGATAAGTTCTACGCAGTTTCACCGGCAGTGGATCCGCCACATAGTAGATAAGATATACCAGAAGGGTAATTATCTGACCGATGCCGGTAGCCAGTGCCGCTCCGGCAATCTCCATCCGTGGAAAAGGTCCGATGCCGAAGATCAGCAGCGGATCCAGCACAATATTCGTCACGAATCCGGCGATCATGCTGACCATGGTGGCGCGCATCCGGCCCACCGCCTGAAAAATCTTCTCTAACGTAATACCTCCGGTAACAATGGTGGAAAACAGGAACACCACATTGGAATATTCCATGCCCAGTGCCCGCACGGTATCGCTCTTCGTAAACATCCCTAAGAACCAGTTCATACCGCAGAGGAACAGGATCATGAGCAGTACACCGTGCAATACTCCCAGCACCATGCCCTGTGTCGCTGTCTTATCCGCTTTTTCCTGATTCTGCGCTCCCAGATAGAAGGAGATCATGGCGTTGACACCCACTCCGAATCCTACTGCTACCGCTGTCAGCAGATTCTGTGCCGGATAGACCAAAGACAATGCCGTCATGGCATCCTCGCTGAGCTTTGCCACGAAATAGCTGTCCACAATATTATAAAGGGAATTAAATGCCATGGACAGCATCATGGGAAGCGCCATGGACATGACAAGGGGAAATATCTTCTTTTCTTTCATATAAGTCTGATTCATTTTCTACTCTCCTTAAACAACAAACGCCACACAACATTACTGCTGTGTGGCGAAAATAAGATCGATATCTTGAAAAATCCACTCCCTGACGGGTTTTATGATCGGTTATTCATTTTGTTCCAGAGCGTATTATAGGGAAGAAATGCTTTTCTGTCAAGCCTGTACCCCCAGTATTTTTGCAAATAACTGAGCCCCTTCCTCCGCCTGATAGATATTGATGCCGTCAATGTCCGTGCTGTGATTGGCAAAGGCAGGGTACAAAAAGCCCGCCTCCGGTTTTCCGGCTTCGTAGTCTCCGGTCACCGGACTGACGGTGCCGATAAGGAACTGGTAGACTTCCTCGGACTCCCACTGGTTTTCTTTATCTTTTCCCTTGGTAGGCACATCGTAGCTGCCGAAGAAGAGGTAAATGGCATAAGGGTATCCCGGCTGGTATCTCTCTCCAATATATTCATAGAGCGAATACAATAATGCATCATTTTTCAGTTCGCACTGCCGCAATGCCTCCAGCAGCTGCATGACGCTACCCGGTTTTCTTGCTCCCTGATCCAGTCGGCAATTTTTCAGATTGACATTGGTATTGGAATAAGGCACTGTCTTGGCAATATTCAGATTTTTCTCTTTTTCACTTCCGGACAGTTTCAGAAAATGAGTATTAAAAGTGCCGTCGATAAATCCCTCTTCGTCCATATAGGCCCCGGCAATTCTGGAAAAACAGTTGCGGGACACGGTCATTCTTCTGGTCAGTTCCAGCATGTCTTCTCTGTCTATGTGCATTTTTAACCTCTCACCTTTCAACATCTGCAAGCTCTGTATCCGGAACTTACAGCAGTTTACTTTTCGTATTGACGCTTTCGCTATCCTGATATTCCAGCAGGGACAGTTCTCCCTCATGACATTCCAACACTGCCGTAGCGCAATTTCCCATATGGAAATGCCAGAAATCATCGATGGGAATACTCAACACTTGATTCAGGATACTGCGATTCAATGCTCCGTGAGCTACTACCAGCACAGTTTCGTAGGTTCCCTCCAGCGGCAGCAATACTTTTTTCACAAAATCTCCGCTTCTGGCATACAGCTGTTCAAAGCTTTCCGCCCCCTCCGGTGCATGATACCTCGCCGGGTTGGTAAAAGGATTATTGGTTCCCGCTTTGATCAGTCCGAGGTCTGTCCCCTCC
>JBNMJR010000190.1:0-5353 GCA_050873925.1 Acetatifactor sp. | reverse complement strand
TGTCATGACCTGTGTTCTGGGCATGATCGTGAACAGGGAGCGGGAGATCCGTTCGTTCACCAAGACACCGTTTTACCGGGTGATCGGTAATTTTAAATTGCAGGAGAAGCCTTTTACCGCAGAGTGGAGAGCGGTGGAAGGATCGAAATACTATAATTCTCCGGCATTGTATAAAGAAAACGGCTTTAAGAAAAAAGAGGATGCCGAGCGTCTGATCGCAGAACTTACGAAAGAACCGGTGGGACCGGTGACGGTCACCGGCATTGAGAAGAAAAAAGAGAACAAGAACGCACCGCTTCTGTATAATCTGGCAGAGTTACAGAATGACTGTTCCAAATACTTTAAGATCAGCCCGGATGAGACCCTGCGAATCGTACAGGAATTGTATGAGAAAAAGATGACCACCTATCCCCGAACGGATGCCAGAGTTCTGTCCACGGCGGTGGCCAAGGAGATCCACAAGAACATCGGCGGCCTCCGTAATTATGCGCTGGCGGCACCTTTTGCCAAAGAGGTGCTGGAGCAGGGGGCTTATAAGAATATTGCGAAGACACGTTATGTGAACGACAAGCAGATCACGGATCACTACGCCATCATTCCTACGGGACAGGGACTGAATAATCTGGCGGGACTGGCCCCTACGGCGGCGAAAGTGTACGAGGTCATTGTACGCCGGTTCCTAAGTATTTTTTATCCTCCGGCAGTCTATCAGAAGTTCTCCCTGACAGTGAAGGTAAAGGAGGAAAGTTTCTTTGCCGGCTTTAAGGTACTGGTACAGGAAGGGTATCTGAAGGTGACGAACTTCTCCTTTAAGAAGGAGAATACGGCTCCAAAGGAAGACAAAGAGAACGAGAATGAGAGCACTGATGAAAAATGTGATGCAGAGTTTACCAATCTGCTGATGCATCTGAAAAAAGGAGATGCGCTGGCTGCGGATACTTATGAGATCAAGGAAGGAGAGACTTCTCCCCCCAAGCGCTACACTTCGGGAAGTATTATCCTGACCATGGAAAATGCGGGCCAGTTTATCGAGGACGAAGAACTCAGGGCCCAGATCAAGGGAAGCGGCATTGGCACCAGCGCAACGAGAGCGGAGATCCTGAAGAAACTGGTGAACATCGAATATCTGGCACTGAACAAGAAGACCCAGGTATTGACTCCCACCCAGATGGGAGAGATGATCTACGATGTGGTATCAGATTCCATAAGACCGCTTTTAAATCCGGCACTGACGGCCAGTTGGGAAAAGGGGCTTACCATGGTGGCGGACGGTGTTATCACACCGGAAGAGTACATGGGAAAGTTGACGGATTTTGTGGGAAGACGGACCACTGCCGTACGCAGCCTGAACAATCAGGGAGTGCTCTGGAGGCAGTTCCAGGCCACGGAAGAGTTTTATCAGAAGAAGACAAAGCAATCCAATGCAAAAAATAAAGAATAAAGACAGGAGAAACTATCATGGAAAACATTACGATTGAAAATCTGTATGATCTGAAAGAGACCATTGCGGCAGATCTGTTCACGGAGGCAGAATATCCCTGGGAGGTGCTTCCCAGAATCCACGATTTCATTCTGGAGCTGGGCAAGAGACTGCCGGAAGAGATCTTTGAAAAAAGGGGCGAAGACATCTGGGTGGCGAAGAGTGCAAAGGTAGCGCCTACTGCCTGCCTGAACGGTCCGCTGATCATCGATGAGGAAGCGGAGGTACGTCACTGTGCCTTTGTCCGGGGCAATGCCATTGTGGGTAAAGGCGCGGTAGTCGGCAATTCCACGGAGCTTAAGAACGTGGTTCTGTTCAATAAAGTACAGGTGCCCCATTATAATTATGTAGGAGACAGCGTACTGGGCTTCAAGTCCCATATGGGAGCCGGTTCCATCACCTCGAACGTGAAGAGTGACAAGACGCTGGTGGTCGTAAAGAACGGAGAAGAGAAGATCGAGACCGGATTGAAGAAGATGGGAGCCATGCTGGGAGACCATGTGGAAGTGGGCTGCAACAGCGTATTGAATCCCGGAACGGTTATCGGACGCAATTCCAACGTATATCCTACTTCCTGTGTCAGAGGGGTGGTCCCTGCCGGACATATCTTCAAGAGACCCGGGGAAGTAGTAAAAAAAGACAATATTTAAAAATTAGATCATTGTTATTGAAAGCATCGATGAATTTTGATTGACGAATGTCCTTTTATGGTATATGATATTTATTAGTGCAACGCTTTGACGGGTTAAAGCGTCTATGCATTACAGTAAGCAGATCGTAAGATCCGCAGAAAAGAGGACATTTATTATGAAAAAGAAATTATTATCTGTAGTACTTACCGCAGTAATGGCAGCATCTGTCCTGACAGGTTGTGGCAGCACCGATAACGGAACCGCTTCCACCGCAGCAGCTACCGGCGAAGCACAGAGTGAAGCAGCAGCTACCGAAGCAGCTTCCACAGACGGCAAGGTATATAACATCGGTATCTGCCAGCTGGTAGAGCATGAAGCTCTGGATGCAGCAACCCAGGGATTCCAGGATGCTTTAAAAGAAAAGCTTGGTGATAATGTAAAATTTGATCTGCAGAATGCACAGGGAGAGCAGACCACTGCAGCTACCATCTGCAATGGTTTCGTATCTGACGGCGTGGATCTGATCCTTGCCAATGCAACCTCTCCTTTACAGAGTGCAGCAGCAGCTACCACCACGATTCCCATTTTAGGTACTTCCGTAACGGATTACGCTACCGCACTGGAGATTTCCGACTGGTCCGGTGCTACCGGCAGAAATATTTCCGGTACTTCCGATCTGGCTCCCATTGAAGAGCAGGAAGCTATGTTAAAGGAACTGTTCCCGGATGTAAAGCAGGTTGGTCTGTTATATTGTTCCGCAGAAGCTAACTCTCTGTATCAGATTCAGCTGTTCGAGGCTGCTCTGGACAAAGACGGTATTGCTTATAAAGAGTATGCGATCGCTGATACCAACGAAGTACAGTCTGTTACCACTGCAGCTGCAGGTGAGTGCGATGTTCTGTACATTCCCACCGACAACACACTGGCATCCGTAACCGAGACCGTATACAATGTTGTAGCTCCCGCAAAGATTCCTGTAATCGCAGGTGAAGAGGGTATCTGTAACGGCTGTGGCGTAGCAACCTTATCCATCAGCTATTACGATCTGGGATATGCTACCGGCGAGATGGCTTACGAAATCCTGGCTGAGGGCGCAGACATCACCACCATGGATGTACGTTACGCTCCCAATGTTACCAAGAAATACAATGCCAAAATTTGTGAGGAACTGGGTATCACCGTTCCCGATGATTATGTAGCAATTCAGTAAGATCTATACAGGTATTTAAGTACGGTTCTAACAAAATATACTTCGATAGGGATAGCGCATAACAGCGATATCCCTATCTGGAGTTTTAGGAGGAAAAAGAAATGTCTTACTTTATGTCACTGAATCCCCTTTCCCTGTTCAGGGCAATGCCGGGATCGATAGCACAGGGAATGATCTGGGGAGTCATGGCACTGGGAGTGTATATTACCTTCCGCCTGCTGGATTTTGCGGATCTGACTGTGGATGGTTCCATTGCCACCGGTGCAGCGGTATCCGTAATGTTGATCCGCGGGGGAGTCTCTCCTTTGGTTACTTTGCCGGTCGCATTTCTGGCAGGAGCACTGGCGGGTATGGTAACGGGACTTTTGAATACCGCTCTGGGAATTCCGGGAATTCTGGCAAGTATCCTGACCCAGATCTCCCTGTATTCCATCAACCTGAATATTATGGGAAAAGCGAACCAGCCGGTCAGTGTAGACAATTATCCGCTGGTGGTTTCCTTACGGTATGTGACAGACGGTTCTGTCAGCAGACTCGTCTTTTTCCTCGGAATGATCGTATTTTTACTGGTATTGATTGCTGTAATGTACTGGTACTTCGGAACGGAACAGGGACATGCGATCCGTGCTACGGGCTGCAACGGTAATATGGCAAGGGCACAGGGAATCAATACCAACTTTATCAAAGTGCTGGCATTGATGATCTCCAACGGTCTGGTAGGACTGTGCGGCGCATTGTACGGTCAGTTCCAGGGTGCAGCGGATGTCAATATGGGACGAGGCGCTATCGTTATCGGTCTGGCTGCTGTTATCATTGGTGAGGTCCTCTTCGGCAAGTTCGCCAGTAAGAGAAAGCTTGCGTTTGCATTTACCCTGGCATCGGTTATTCTGGGCGCTGTGATCTACTATATGGTATATCAGTTCGTACTGTGGCTGAAGATGCCTTCAGAGGATATGAAATTGTTCTCCGCTATCGTAGTTGCCATTTTCCTGGCAATTCCTTACTTGAAGGAGAAGAGAACACTTCGGAAAGGAGCGTCAAAGTAATGGCTTACGCATTGGAGATACAGGACGTACATAAAGTATTTAACAGAGGCACCATCAATGAAAAGGTGGCCTTGAACGGAGTAAATTTGAACCTGAATCCCGGAGATTTCGTGACGATCATCGGCGGTAACGGCGCGGGCAAATCCACCACACTGAATGCCATTGCCGGTGTATGGCCCATCGATTCCGGCAAGATCATCATTGACGGTACGGATATTACGAATCTGCCGGAGCATAAGAGAGCAAAATATCTGGGAAGAGTATTCCAGGATCCCATGACGGGAACTGCGGCTACCATGGATATTGAAGAGAATATGGCGATTGCTCTCAGACGTGGCGAGAAGAGAACCCTTCGCTGGGGTGTTTCCAGAGAGGACAGAGAGCTGTTCCGTGAAAAGTTACAGACGCTTGGGTTAGGACTGGAAGACCGCATGACCAGTAAGGTAGGTCTTTTGTCCGGTGGTCAGCGTCAGGCTATTACCCTTTTGATGGCAGCGTTAAAGCAGCCGAAGCTTCTGCTTCTGGATGAGCATACCGCAGCACTGGATCCCAAGACTGCAGCCAAGGTACTGGAGATCAGCGATAAGATCATTGCAGAGAACCAGCTGACCGCCATGATGGTAACCCACAACATGAAGGATGCCATTGTTCACGGCAACCGCCTGATCATGATGCACGAAGGCAAAGTGATCTACGATGTGGCCGGAGAAGAGAAGAAAAACCTTCAGGTGAAAGACCTTCTGGCAAAATTCGAGGAAGTCAGCGGCGGAGAATTCGCCAACGACCGAATGATGCTGGCGTAAAATGTGCATAGTTAAAGTATTTAAAACACGTTGTCCGGATTCGGGCAGCGTGTTTTTTAAATGGAGAGTTAGCATAGCTACGATCCATGCAAAAATAGAGTGGAACACCTCGATGGGCGCTTGCGCACAAGCGAGGTGGGTTCACTCTATTTTTATACCGTGTGTCCAGTCTCATCGGACAC
>JBNMJR010000189.1:0-5356 GCA_050873925.1 Acetatifactor sp. | reverse complement strand
TGTAATAATAGCCATTTCTCTTGTACAGCTTCGGTCCCTCAATAGTGGGCTGGGTTGCATGCCCATCATAAATAAACTGTCCATCATCCAGTACCCCGGAACAGTCCGGCTCTATGGGAGACATATACAGCATACTCTTGAATCCGATACGGCTTCTGGCGAAAGCCGTTACCATATAGGCCTTGCCGTCCTCATCCCAGAAAGGACAGGGATCGATCCAGCCCACTACTTTTCTGACATAGGCAGGCTCACTCCATTTGCCGAAAGGATCCGTGGTCTTGCACATCATGATGCCCTCATCCGGCATGGGAATAAATACATAGTAAGTTCCCTCATGGTAGCGGATGGCCGGTGCCCATGTACCACAGCCATGTACCGGCTTGTCATAATAGTCAAAGGGAAGCTTGTCAATAATGTAATTGATGACTTTCCAGTTCACCAGATCCTTCGAATGCAGCAGTGGAACTGCGGGGGTGTTACAGAAGCTGGAAGCGATCATAAAATAATCTTCTCCCACACGAATGGCATCCGGATCCGAATAATCGGTATACAGGATCGGGTTTGTATAAGTGCCGTCGCCCTGATCGGCGATCCACATTTTATGTATCTTGGTCTTGTCCATAAATTCTCCATTCCGCAGCCTTTTGCCGCTGTTTACTTGCGGATGCAGGCGTTCAACGCTCACCCGCTGATAGTTTTGTTTCTGAATAGCTTCAGTATAGCAGATGATCCTCCGTATCGCGTGCCATTTCCTTATTAGTTTGTGTCAAATCTTGCATTTGCCTGCTATAAATGTCATAATAGTGACAAAAGTTGCAGGAGGGAATCGCTTTGAGTTTCTTTTACCAGAACCGTCAGGAACAGCTCTATTTATATTTGTCCCAAAATAACCCCTATGCCGTCCATCTTCACAGACAGCTGGAGCTGATCTATGTATTGAGCGGTTCCACCATCGTCACCGTGGAGCAACAGGATTTTTCCCTCAAACCCGGTCAGGGTGTTCTGGTCTTTCCGAACCAGATGCACGGCTTAAAACATGTGGAACCCGGTCAGAATCTGCTCTGTATCTTCGAGCCGGATTTCTGCCACTCTTTCCGCCATTTTTTCCAGAACAAAAAACCCTCACGCAATGATTTTGCCGTCTCTTCCCTCTCGGAACACAGCCGCATTGCCCTGCAGGGTCTGGAAACGCTGGCTCATGCCTGCGAAAAGGATCGTCCCACACCTTCCGAGGTGCAGATCTATACGGAAGGGTATCTCACGCTCCTGCTGGCGGATCTTTTGCCGTCCCTGCCCCTGCAGGAGCGGAAAAGCACGGCGGATCTGGAGCTGGAACAGCGCCTGCTTCTCTATCTGGACGCCCACTACACCGAAGAGTTGTCTCTGGAAAGTCTCTCCCGGGAATTCGGGGTCAGCCGTTTTGTCCTGTCCCGGCTCTTCACCGAGAAGCTTCACACCACGTTTCCGGACTACGTGAATTCCAGAAGGCTGGACTATGCCAGGGATCTTCTGCTGTCCACAGAGCTTTCCGTGACGCAGATCGCGCTAGATGCGGGCTTTGGAAGCTCCCGCACCTTTTTCCGGGCCTTTCAGGATACCTTTCACACCACGCCCGGAGCTTACCGCAGGCAGAAAGAATCCTCCTGATTTCTTCCTCTGCGCTGTACCCACAAAAGCTCCTCGCCTGCCCGGATATAGTCCTTCCAGGTGCTGACGATCTGTTTTACCTCCGGCACCTGGCACATTTCCACCGTCACTGCCGTATCCACACCTTCCTTCGACAGCCCCTCCCGGTCGAATTCCACCAGCAGTTTTCCCTTGCGGACGATCTCGTTTTGCAGGACATTGCAATGGTAATAGGCACTGTGCAGTTCTTCCCGGTCCCTGCAGATATTTAACAGCAGTTCCAGTCCGCTGTCCGTGCGAAAGCGGATCCGGTTTCCCATGGGATAGAGTTTCAATACTTTTCCCGCTGTGGGCGCATAGACTTTTCCGTCCTCCGGCACAATACTGATACTCCCTGTCCCGGGATTCTCTGCCTCTTCCGCGCTCCTGCGGATCTCCCCATTCACCGGACTTCCGATAGCAGTGCCTTCCCGCAGCAGCTGTCTGTTTGCCGTTATTTTTCTCGCTTCCCGGTCATCTCTGTCCGTTTCTTCCGTCTCTTCCATTTTCCACCGGATGCTCCTGCCGGACCAGAAGCCGATCAGCAGTCCCAGTACTCCCGTTGCCACCACATCATACATCTGCATGTTTCTACCTTCCTTTTTCCATGATAAGGATCCTGCTCCTTATTCTGTCTCATTTTCGGGAAAACATGCCATTTTTTCATTCATAACTTCAAGAAGAAGCGCCGCCACAATTCCCGCCGCCATACAGAACAGATTCCGGGATGCCGCCTCCGGCGACGTGGCAAAACTGCTCCAGGGAATCGTCATCACCGTGGCCCCGCTGATGATTCCGAAAATACCATGGAACATTCCCGCATAATGGGTTGCAAACAGCCGGTTGACCAGTCTGGCCAGACACACAAAAGTCACCCCACAACCGATCATTCCGGGGATCAGAACCTCCGGGCGGAGGTGACCGATGCCCTCCACGAACGGGGTGTACAGCCCTATGGGCATCAGCAGCGTAGAAAAGCTCATCCCCGGCGCGATCACCGACAGTGCAAAGGCGAATCCGCAGAACAGATACGCTAAGATTCCCGGCTCCACAGCAGCCCGGGAAGTCTGCAATAAAAAAAGCAGAAAAAACATTGTCACAAAGGTCACACCGGCCACGAGCACATTCCTGCGGGTTCTGCCCCATTCTCCCGCTTCCCGCCAAAGCGATGGCAGCATTCCCCCGATCAGTCCCACAAACACACAGACAGAAGGCTCCGGATAAGTCTCCAGGACGTAAGACAGCAGATTCGCCACACCTAAAAATCCCGCCGCCGAACCGATCATATACGGGAACAACGTCGGCAGATGTGTCCGCCATTTCTGCACAGGATCCGCCAACAATTCCATAATGGGCCGGTAGACCCCGAATACCACGCTTAAGACACCACCGGAGATCCCCGGCAGCACCGCTCCCAGCCCAATCAGTGCCCCCTGCAATACCTTCCCCAAAAACTTCAGATTCATTGTCTTTCTCCGCATCTTACCATTCTTAAAATCATATGTTCCGGACATAGTAAAATAGGCCTAAAAATCAAAGATAATTATTGACATTTCGATAAGTGCAATGGTATACTCTAACCGTATTCTAAATGAAAGTCATTGATCTCACATATTTTTGTAAGACATTGTTACTTTTACGAATGCTTTACAAAAATATGTGATTTTTTTGTCCTACGTTTTAGAATCATCAAAAGGATCAGGCAAAGCCTGAATTATTAAAGGAGGTACCAATAATGAATAACGGTACAGTTAAGTGGTTCAATGCTCAGAAGGGTTACGGTTTCATCACCAACGATGCTAACGGCGAGGAAGTATTCGTACACTTTTCCGCAATCAATGCTGATGGTTTCAAGTCTCTGGAAGAGGGCCAGAAGGTAACTTTCGATACCGAGTGCGATCCTCAGAACAGCAGCAAGATCCGTGCTACCAACGTTACTGTTGTAGCTTAATACAGCTGATGGATGATAATAGCCAGACAGGATTCCAGTCCTTTCTGGCTATTATTTTTTTAAATTATTCCTTTTAGACTGTCTTTTATCTTGGGAAATCTTCTCGTAAGATCTCCTATTCTGAGTTCTCTGCTCTCCTTGCAATCCTGAATATTCGAAATCTGAGCAACCACTACCTCTGCACTGTTACGGGAGCCTTCTGCAAGAATGGTTCCATCCGGTGCTATTACCTGACTGGGACTTCGCACTCCTTCAATGTCTCTCCAGTCAGGTACTGCCATGCCCGCTGCCACATAAATACCATTTTCATATGCTCTGGCCTGTCCATACAGAGATTCCCATCCCCATGTTGCACACAAAATCAGATCTGCTCCTTGCAAGGCATAGGCTCTCGTTGTTTCAGGAAACTGCATATCCCAACAGACACAGACTCCGATTTTTCCGAATTCACTATTCCACAAGGGAAATTTTTCTCCTGGTACAAGATATTCTTTTTCCGCTCCTGCCAGGAAATTTTTATCATAAGTAAAAGCTATCTCTCCATTTCTGTCAAAAATCAGAATACTGTTATATAGTTTTCCATCTTCTTTCACTCGATACATTCCAACTGCAATATACATTCCGGCTTCTCCTGCAAGTTTCGAGCACTTACTTATGAAGTTTCCTTGTGTTCTCGCAATAATTTCTACAATATCACCATCTACCCAGGACGGCTGCCCCGGAAAATTGACTGCCTCTGTTGTAAGCGCTATATCTGCACCTTTTTCAGCCGCCTCTTTCATTAAATTCAGATTTTGTTCCTCCATCTGTTCCATCAGGCTGTATACTTCTGACAGTTGGTATTTTTTCTGTGAATCTTCAAAAGAATAAAGTCGATTGTGTTTTTCCTGCAATAACGCGATTTTCATTGATATCTCCTCCTTGAAATATTTCCTATAATGGTATTTTTATAGTAAACATTCATTCGGATATCTACAATAATCCAAACTGTTATTAACTGATCTCTTCTGCTTTTCTCCACCGCTCTGCGGGAATCTCCGGTTTCGTTACCAGGCATTCCGGATCCGGTGCCAGCACATGCCGTACCACCCGGAACACTTTCTGTGCATCGCACAGCAGGCACTTTGCATCTCCGAAAGTCACCTCTTCCACTGCTCCACAATCCAGAAACGCCCGGTTCAATTTCACAAAATCTTCCGAGATATGAGGCTGGTCGGGATTATAGTGTTTTCTCATATATACTTTCTTTTCACTTCCGTCCGGCAGAATCGTTGTCAACAGCACAGGCTCCGCTGCCAGCCGGTTCGGTACGTTCAGCACTTCTTCCACGCTGTGGATATAGGTATTGCGGGCATGTCCCACACCCACTAACAATATTTTTCCTCCGCAGTCCTTCAGCCGGTCGTAGACTCCCCCCGGCGTGCAGGGGGTATTCCGTTCTTCCTCACCTGCCAGATATTCGGCTGCATTTTTTCCAAACCCTGCCATACTGTGAGTAGGATGAAGCGAGCGCACCACACCCTCTCTCTGCCGGAACAGATTGGTCAGCAGACCCACGCAGGACGGGGTGCTGCGGTAGTCATATACCGGTTGCTCTGCATTCACATTGGCCCAGGTATGGGTCGGCAACAGTAACAGTCCTTCCGCAAAATATTCCATCCAGGCATCCAGCACGGTATCCGCACCGCCCTCCACTTCTCCGATGGCTTTCATGGAAGAATGGATCAGGATCGTCTCTTT
>JBNMJR010000188.1:0-5379 GCA_050873925.1 Acetatifactor sp. | reverse complement strand
TAAGGCATTCATTAAGGAAAATATCCTGTTTCGTCACAAGACGCTGCCTTTGGGAGAATTTGCCATCGGCACCAACACCACGGCCTATGTGGCGGCAAAACGTCTGGGCGTGGAAGCAAAGATGCCGATCCTGATCGCGGAGAAGATGGGACCGCATTTTGCAGTGGGGGATACCTGTTATTCCCATGCGGAAGAGGTGAGGGTATACAATCCCGACGGCAAGGAAATCGTGGCCAGAGACAACGAGGTGGCTGCGCTTCGCAGTGTGAACCCTTCGAAGGCTTATTTTAACTGCCATACGGACATTACCATTCCTTATGATGAACTGGCGGAGCTGACTGCGGTGAAGAAGGATGGAGAGCGGATCGTCATTATCGGGAACGGCAGATTTGTCCTGCCCGGAACGGAAGAACTGAATGAGCCGCTGCGGGAGTTGGATTAAATCATAAGATTTCATAAAACCATTGCATCATTGAAAAGATTTTAGTAAGATAAAATATATATGGATAAAATCGGTGCAACCGATACATGAGGAGGACATTATGGCAAATACAGAGAATTGCCCTAAGGTTGGCATTGTAATGGGTAGTGATTCCGATATGCCTGTGATGGCGAAAGCCGCAGACATTCTGGAGGAACTGGGCATCCCTTATGAGATGACCGTGATCAGCGCTCACAGAGAGCCGGATGTGTTTTTTGAGTATGCAAAAAGTGCGGAGGAAAAAGGCTTCAAGGTGATCATCGCCGGAGCCGGCATGGCAGCGCATCTGCCCGGCATGTGTGCCGCTATTTTCCCTATGCCCGTCATCGGAATCCCGATGCACACCACTTCCCTGGGAGGCAGAGATTCTCTGTATTCCATCGTTCAGATGCCCTCCGGCATCCCGGTTGCCACAGTAGCCATTAACGGCGGCGCCAACGCAGGACTGCTGGCTGCCAAGATCCTGGCTACTTCCGACGCAGAACTTCTCGGAAAATTAAAAGCATACAGCACCAAATTAAAAGAACAGGTAGAAGCCAAGGATGCAAAATTGCAGGAGATCGGCTACAAAGCTTACCTGGAAGGTATGAAGAAGTAAGGTTTATAAAAGTATTATTTATTCAGAATAAAACGAAAGAGCCCCTGCGGCGGAAATGAGGAGAAAATGGATTACAAGAAAGCTGGAGTAGACATCGAAGCAGGCTACAAGTCTGTAGAACTGATGAAGAAGTACGTGAAGGAGACCATGCGTCCCGAAGTAATGGGCGGTATCGGCGGTTTCTCCGGAGCATTTTCCCTGAGTGCCATCAAAGACATGGAGGATCCCGTGCTCCTGTCCGGAACCGATGGTGTAGGTACCAAGCTGAAGCTGGCATTTTTAATGGACAAGCATGATACCATTGGTATCGACTGTGTAGCCATGTGTGTAAATGACGTGGCATGTGCAGGCGGTGAACCTTTATTTTTCCTGGATTATATCGCATGCGGACGTAATATTCCCGAGAAGATCGCTACCATCGTAAAGGGCGTGGCAGAGGGCTGTAAGCAGTCCGATGCAGCACTGGTAGGCGGTGAGACCGCAGAGCATCCCGGACTGATGCCCGAGGATGAGTACGATCTGGCCGGATTTGCCGTAGGCGTGGTAGAGCGTAAGGAGCTGATCACCGGCGAGAACATTAAGCCCGGTGATGTACTGGTGGGAATCGCTTCCTCCGGTGTACATTCCAACGGTTTCTCCCTGGTGAGAAAAGTATTCGATATGACCAAAGAGAGCCTGGATACCTATTATGATGAACTGGGCAAGACTCTGGGTGAGGCGCTGCTTGCTCCCACCAGAATCTATGTGAAGGCTATGAAGTCTGTGAAGAATGCAGGCGTTAAGGTAAAGGGCTGCAGCCATATCACCGGCGGCGGTTTCTATGAGAACATTCCCAGAATGCTTCCCGACGGCATCCGTGCGGTTGTGAAGAAGGACAGCTATGAGGTACCCGCTATTTTCCGCCTGATGCAGAAAAAGGGCAATATTACTGACGAGATGATGTACAACACCTACAACATGGGTCTGGGTATGGTACTGGCACTGGATCCCGCAGATGTGGACAAGACTCTGGAAGCACTGAAGGCAGCAGGCGAGACTGCATATGTGGTAGGTACCTGCGAAGCCGGTGAAAAGGGTGTGACCATATGTTAAGAGTAGTCGTACTGGTATCCGGCGGCGGCACGAATTTACAGGCAATCATTGATGCCATCGCAGCGGGCAGGGTCACCAATGCGCAGATCGTTGGCGTCATCAGCAACAACAAGACGGTGAAAAGTCTGGAGAGAGCACGCAATGCGGGGATTCCTGCGGTATGTGTGTCTCCGAAGGACTACGAGAGCAGAGAAATATTTAATGATGCATTACTTGCAAAGGTGAAGGAATTTGCTCCGGATCTGATCGTACTGGCCGGCTTCCTGGTGAAGATCCCGGAAGCTATGGTGCACGAATACAGCAACAGGATCATTAATATCCATCCGTCCCTGATCCCTTCATTCTGCGGTGTGGGATATTATGGACTTCATGTGCATGAAAAGGCATTGGAGCGCGGTGTGAAAGTCACCGGAGCTACGGTGCATTTTGTCAATGAAGGCATGGATGAAGGCCCTATCATTGCACAGAAGGCAGTGGCAGTGGAAGACGATGACACCCCGGAAATCTTACAGAGACGTGTCATGGAGCAGGCCGAGTGGCTGCTTCTGCCCCAGGCGGTGGATGACATTGCCAACGGACGGATCTGCGTGGTGGACGGCAAAGTAAAGCATACAAAATAGGAGAAACATAATATGGGTATGAAAGTATTGATCGTAGGCGGCGGTGGCAGAGAGCATGCCATTGCAACCTGTGTAGCAAAGAGTCCTAAAGTAGATAAGATCTATTGTGCTCCGGGCAATGCCGGAATCGGTCAGATCGCAGAATGTGTTCCCATCGGGGCCATGGAATTTGACAAGATCGTTGCTTTTGCGAAAGAACAGGCCATTGACCTGACCATCGTAGGTATGGACGATCCTCTGGTAGGCGGACTGGTAGATGCACTGGAGGCAGAGGGCCTGCGTGCTTTCGGACCCCGTAAAAATGCAGCAATCCTGGAGGGCAGCAAGGCCTTTTCCAAGGATCTCATGAAAAAGTATAACATCCCTACCGCAGCCTATGAAAATTTCGATAATGCGGAGGATGCCATCAAATATCTGAAGGAGCAGGCAAGCTTCCCTATCGTGCTGAAGGCAGACGGCCTGGCATTGGGAAAAGGCGTACTGATCTGCAATACGCTGGAGGAAGCTCTGGCAGGCGTGGATGAGATCATGCTGGACAAGAAATTCGGTGCTGCCGGCAACCGTATGGTCATCGAAGAGTTTATGACCGGAAGAGAAGTCAGTGTACTTTCCTTCGTAGACGGCAAGACCATCCGGATCATGACTTCCGCACAGGATCACAAGAGAGCAAAGGATGGAGATCAGGGACTGAATACCGGCGGTATGGGAACTTTTTCTCCCAGCCCGTTTTATACCGAAGAAGTGTATGCATTCTGCAAGAAATATATCTACCAGGCCACTGTGGATGCCATGGCAGCGGAAGGCAGACCTTTCAAAGGTGTTATTTTCTTCGGACTGATGCTGACACCGAACGGGCCCAGGGTACTGGAGTACAATGCCAGATTCGGTGACCCGGAGGCACAGGTGGTACTGCCCCGCATGAAGAACGATATTATCGAGGTCATGGAGGCCTGCGTGGACGGTACGCTGGATCAGATCAATCTGCAGTTTGAAGACAATGCTGCGGTGTGTGTGGTTCTGGCCAGTGACGGCTATCCGGTATCCTATGAGAAGGGCTATGTGATAAACGGACTGGAGAATTTCGACGGAAAAGACGGCTATTATTGTTTTCATGCGGGAACGAAGCTGACGGACAAGGGAATCGTGACAAACGGTGGCCGTGTTCTGGGAGTGACAGCCAAGGGAGCTACCCTGAAGGAGGCCCGTGCCAATGCTTATGCGGCAACGGAGTGGATCTCTTTCGAGAATAAATACATGCGTCATGACATTGGCAAAGCGATTGATGAAGCGTAGACATGTCAGGATACAGAAGGAGTTGCAGATGAAAAAGACAGTACAGAGAACAAGTAAATTCAAGGCTTTCTGGGGAATGCTTGCATTGGTGCTTGTGTTGGGAGCGGGGCTTTTTGCAGAGGATCTGGCATTTGTCAGCCATGCAGAGAGTGCAGCCAAGGTAACGGCATCCAGCGCAAAGATCCGCAAGAGCGCGGATTCTTCCAGTGAAGTCATCGGCAGTGCGGCAAAGGATAAGACCATTTCCATCAAGAGCCAGACCAAGGGGGCAGACGGCTATACCTGGTATGAAGTATATGTGGATGCGAATACGCTGGGATATATTCGTTCCGATCTGGTAAGCATTACCGATGGATCTACACCGTCGTCTTCTTCAACTACAACTACTACGACGACTGACACGGCAACACCGGCTCCGGCAGTGAATGAGACTCCGGTGGATGTCACGGCGGTGGAACCTGTGAGTGCCACGGTGACCGGTGGACAGTCGGTACGTGTGCGCAGTAATGCTTCCACCACGAGCCAGATCGTGACCACGGCAGAGAACGGAATGGCTCTGACCGTTACCGGACAGGCTACCGGTACGGACGGTAATACCTGGTATCAGGCGAATTTTATTGCCAACAATACCGAAGTGACAGGATTCATCCGTTCCGATTATGTGGCACTGTCCGGAGAACTGCAGGCACCTTCCACAGAGCAGCCCGCTGAGGAACAGCCTGCGGAAGAACAGCCCGCCGAGGATACACAGACCACTTCCAAGGACTGGGATACCCAGTTGCAGGGAGATGCGTGGTATTTGCTGGATATGGTAGGACAGAAACAGTACAAGATCGATGACCTGTTCAGTTCCATTGATCAGATTGCAGAGATCAATACACAGTTTGAAACGAATCAGAAAAAGATCAGCAGCCAGAAGGTTGTGATCATTATTCTGGTTATTCTTCTGGTGGCACTGGCGGCAGCGGTTACTCTGCTGATCTTCAAAGTCAAGGATATGACGGATGCAGCTGACTTCTCCGATGCGGAGGAGGCAGCACTTCGCAGAAGAAGAGTGGACAGACCCCAGCCCGGCAGAGGTCAGGGTACCAGACCCGCTCCTCAGGGCGGCAGAACCCAGGGCGGTCAGAAAGTGATGCATGAAGTAGGAGCAGAGAGACGTCCCGCAGGAAAGCCCGCCGCACAGGGCGGCAGACCGACAGGAAAACCTGTAGCACAGGGGGGCAGACCGGCAGGTCAGCAGGTAAGACCCGCAGCTTCTCAGGAGGGAAGACCCGTGGCACAGGGGACCAGAC
>JBNMJR010000187.1:0-5405 GCA_050873925.1 Acetatifactor sp. | reverse complement strand
TCTTATAGGAATGCCTGCTTTACAAAGGTCTTCAATATCTCGATTTATTGTCCTTCGAGATACCTCAAATCTTTCTGCCAGTTCAGGAGCCGTTGTCTTTTCTTTCTGCAATAAGATTGACAATATTCCGATAAGTCTGTCTATTTTCATCGTTTCTTACACTCCATACATATCATACTTAATTCAACATGACAGCTATATGTCATGTTTATTATATCGACGAAAATTTTTTCTGTATACAATAGAATGCACGCTCCACAAACATTCTATTGTCATGAACAAAAAGCCTACGAACATCAGGTTTTATTTCCAATGTCCGAAGGCTCAATTCCTTTCGCTTCTACACTCGTTAAATCGAATTTATCCATATTTACTTTACTTCACCTCATGGAGTTTGGACAAAAGACACACCGTCTCCACATGCACAGTCATCCCGAACTGATCCACGCCACGGACCTTCCGGATCTCATACCCGCCGTCGCAGAGGATTTTCAGATCTCTGGCGAGGGTGGCGGAGTCGCAGCTGACGTATACGATACGTTCGGGCTGCATGCGGAGCATGGTGTTTAAGCAGGCATCGTCACAGCCTTTTCTCGGAGGATCCACGACGATGACATCCGGGTGGAGCATTTCGTCGGAAGCTGCCTCTTTCGTTGCCTTTTCGTAGAATTCCGGCAGAACTTCCTCCGCTTTGCCCACGTAAAATTCGGCATTTTCAATATGATTTCTCTTTGCATTCTCTCTGGCATCATCGATGGCCTGGGGGATGATCTCCACACCGCATACCTTTTTGGCCTTGCCTGCCAGGAAGAGGGAAATCGTTCCGATACCGCAGTAGAGATCCCACACGGTCTCTTTCCCGGTCAGTCCGGCATATTCCAGTGCCAGGCTGTAAAGTTTCTCGGTCTGCACGGGATTCACCTGATAGAAGGAGAGGGGAGAGATTTTGAAGGTCAGGGCATCCCCGGTATAAGGATAATTTTCTTTCTGCATGTCTCTTACGTGAATCGTATCCTCAATGGTGCTTTCACCCCAGAGATTGTGGATCTCCGTACCCATGATTACGTTGGTTTTTTCGGTATTGATGCTAACTGACACACTTGTCATATCTTTGATTTCTGCCAGTGCAGCCAGCAATTCTCCCTGATTCGGTAAAAACTCATTGGTATTCTTCTGTACGCCGGCAGAAGGGTATGACATTTTTGTCATTTTTTTATTTATCACCAGACATACCATCAGCTGGCCGCTGGTAAAGCCCTTTCGGATCAATACATGACGCACCAGGCCCTTGCCGGTGACTTCATCATAAGCAGTCACTTTATTTTTCCGCATGTAGGAGAGTATGGTTTCGAGGATCTGCTGATTCTCGGAGGCACCAAGAGCGCAGTCTGTATTGGCGATAATCGTATGGGTGCGTCCGGCATAGAACCCGGTGATAACATTGCCATCCCGGTCGGTTCCTATGGGGTACTGTGCCTTATTGCGATAGTGGAAGGGATCCTCCATACCTACGATGGGCTCCATGCGTTCATCAATGTATTCCGCATCGAATCCACCGATCCGGATCAGATTGTTACGGATCTTCTGTTCCTTGAAATGCAGCTGCTCGGAGTAGGAGAGTGCCTGTAACTGACAACCTCCACACTGTCTGTGATAAGCACATTTCGGTTCCACACGAAAAGGAGAAGGCTGTAACACCTTCTCTAATCTGGCATAAGCATAGTGCTTTTTACTTTTTATGATCTTGGCTTCCACCTGATCGCCGATGACGGCATCTTTGATAAAGAGGGTAAAACCGTCTACCTTACCGATTCCTTCTCCGTCACTTCCCATATCTTCTATGGTCACCGTTACATGATCATTCTTTTTATATTCCATAAATACCCTTATGCCTTTCCGTAGCCTACAAACCTTTTCGGTATTTTAGTGCCATATTCTAAAATAGATTGCGTAGGCTCATATTTGCGTGTGAAAAATTTTCTTAAGAAAGTTCCTCTGCCAGTTTCCCGATTTCTTCTTTGTTCTGCTCATTCATAGCAGATTTGATACTTACTGTAGTCTCGGCAAATGTCAGATTTTTGCTCTTTTCAAACATTCCCAAAATTAACTTGCCTGCCATAGGTGCCCAGGTGCCGTTTTCGATGACAGCCACCTTACGATTCTGGTAATTGCGCTCAGTCAGACCTTCGATAAAGCTGCGCATGCAGGGAAAGAGGTCTCCGTTATAAGTAATGCCCGCCAACACCAGTCTGTCATAGCGGAAAGCGTCGGCAACAGCTTTTGCCTTGTCGCATCTTGCCAGATCATACAGTACCGTTTTCTGTCCTCTTTCCTGTAAGGCATCTGCCAGATATTCTGCGGCATTTCTGGTATTACCGTAGACAGAAGCATAGGCAATGACCACACCGGATTCCTCCGGCTGATAGGAAGACCACCTATCATATTTTTCCAGATAGAATCCCAGATTCTCCGTAAGTACCGGACCATGAAGAGAGCAGATCGTCTGAATATCCAGTCCTGCTGCCTTTTTCAGTACCGCCTGCACCTGCGGACCGTATTTTCCGACAATACCGATATAGTAGCGCCGGGCCTCGTCCACCCATTCTTCCTCTACATCCAGCGCACCGAATTTGCCGAAGCCATCTGCAGCAAACAGTATTTTCTCGGTTGCTTCGTAGGTCATCATGACTTCCGGCCAATGTACCATGGGAGCGTATACAAAATGCAGGCTGTGTTGTCCCAGTTCCAGAACACCGTCATTTGCCGCAACGATCCGTTGTTCCGCAGGTAATCCCTGTCCTGCGAAAAACTCCGGGAAAAACTGTTCCATGAACTGGAATCCCTTGGCTGTGGATACCACGGTGGTCTTGGGATATTTTTTCAAGAAAGCGGGAATACTGGCGGAATGATCCGGTTCCATATGCTGGATAACAAGATAATCGGGAGTCTTTCCGGCAAGCACTTCCTCCACATTGTTCAACCATTCTTCAGTAAAAAATCCATCCACCGTATCCATAACGGCGATTTTGTCATCCAGGATCACATAGGAATTGTAAGACATTCCGTTCGGAACCTTATACTGTCCCTCAAACAGATCCACCTGATGATCGTTTACACCCACATATTTTACACATGCACTGATCTCCATATGCTTCCTCTCTTTCCTGTCCGTTCACAGAATTTGTAATATTTATCCTGTCATTTACTCCATTTTGGTAGCACGCAGATTGGATTCAAACAACCTGTTGTAACCCAGCCAGCCACCGTTTTCACTGTTGTTTTCCAAAATTTCCTTAAAGGTCTCCATTTTGGCATCGGTATCATCCGCATAATTCAGAGCCACTGCCTCGATCAAAGCCGGTACCTTGGGAGAACCGTATTCCAGTTTGCCGTGGTGTGCCAGAATGCAGTGCTGTAATTCTGCCAGCAGATTGTGAGGGAAACCGTCGATCTTAGCGGCACGTTCTCCGACCATCTGTGCACCCATCACGATATGTCCCAACAACTGTCCGTCATCGGTATAATCATTTACCGGAAATGCAGAAATCTCCTTTACCTTTCCGATATCATGGCACATAGCCGCCGTCAGAAGCAGATCTCTCTGCAAAATGGGGTAAGCAGAGCAGTAGTAGTCACACAGCTTTGTGACCCCTAAGGTATGCTCCAGCAATCCGCCTACAAAACCATGATGCACGGTCTTGGCCGCAGAAGAATTGCAGAACTTTTTCACGAAATCGGCATCCTCAATAAACATATCCTGCAACAGCTGATGCAGATAAGTATTCTTAATACTTCCGATCAGAGTCTTCAATTCATTGTACATAGTGTCTATGCCCTTGGAACTTACCGGCAGATAATCGGAAGGATTGTATTCTCCCTCACGGCAGACACGGATACGCTTCACGCTGATCTGTAACTGTCCCTGGAAATTTGTCACATCACCGTATACCTCTATGTAATCCAGATCATCATAATCCCCGATACCCGGATTGTTCGGCTCCCATACCTTGGCATCGATGGTTCCGGTCTTATCCTGCAAAATCACGCTTTCATAGGGTTTTCCGTTCTTGGTTACAGCCTCCTGTTTATGCTTACAGAGATAAATATCAAATACTCTGTCGCCTTCTTTTAACTCTTTAATAAATTTCATGTTGTCGTCCAAACCTTTCTGTCAATCTATTTCAACACCGTTAAGGTAATGTTGAATTTCATTTCCTTGTATTCCTGCTGGGACTGCCGCATAATCGTCAGTTCCACGCTGTCCCCGGGCTTCATGCTGAGCAGAGAGTTCGTATATTCGTCAAAGCTGACGATCACACGCTCTCCGAATCCCGTGATGACATCCCCCTGCTGGATTCCTGCCAGCATGGCGGGAGAGTCCATTTCCACCTCTGTAATATAAGCGCCATAAGGAACCCCCAGTTCACTGTTGGCTTCTTCTGTGACATCCACACCCTTTAATCCAAGATAAGCGAACTTTTCCCCATTGGACATTTTCTCGATATGACGTTTTAACTCCGTAATGCCATAAGCACATACCATATTTTTCATATCCGTGGCGGATTTGCCATTGGTAATGATACCGATGACCTGTCCCTGCAGATTGAATAATACGCCTCCCGCATTCTGGCTTCCCACAATATTTGTCTGTAAGATCCGATATGTGGTATCCGATGCTGCCGACTCGCTGACGGAAGAGGTGATGATACCATAGCCCACGGAACCGTTGGTACCCATAGGACGTCCCAAAGCCACTACCGGAAGTCCGGCAATGTCTCTGATATTGGAAGATCCCAACGTAGCAATGGTAATATCATTTTTCAAAAAGTCTTCATTCAGGGCATCCAGTTCCACCGCGATCACTGCCAGGCCCGTAGTTTCATCCTTTTCTTTCAAAGAAGCGTCTGCCTGGGTGCCTTCATTGAATGTGACAATAATGTCATCTGCCTGTTTTACCGGAGAATAATCGGTTAAAATCAGTAATTGCTTGCCATTCTGTGCTATGATCACACCGGATGACTGATTCTTGCTCTCATTTACATTATTGAACCAGTCCACGCCGGATGACACTCCTGTCACAGTAACTATGGAACGATTCATTTCCGCAACATATTGGGAGAGAGCATTGTAAATCTGCTTATAATTGTCCAGATTCAATATGATTCCGGATAACAGTTCCCGGATCTGTTCCTGTTCCATGGCTTCAATGGGAGCAGAAGATGACTGGCTGCTCTGGTTCTCCTGCTGCATATTCTCCGCCAGCATCTGTTCCGGAGACATTTCATCCTGATCCTCCGGGAATACCACGACCTGTGGATCCTCCTCCGGGTATAACCAGTTACTGATCACCGGTTCCAACACCAGGAAGGTAAAACATGCCACCAGACCGAAAATCACTGCCATGG
>JBNMJR010000186.1:0-5423 GCA_050873925.1 Acetatifactor sp. | reverse complement strand
TTGTCAGCCAGCTTCCATACCGCCTGTGCCTCCGGGTAAGTGTCGTAGAACTCCTTACCCATTCCTATGTACTGGGATCCCTGTCCCGGAAATAAATATGCGATCTTGCTCATTGATATCATCTCCTGTTACATTTTGCTACTATACACTCCCGCGCCTGCTGCACGATTTCCTCAATAATCTCACGACAGGTCTGCTCTCTATGGATCAGTCCGGCAATCTGCCCAGCCATCAGGGTTCCGTTTACGGTATCCCCGTCTATGACCGCTTTCCGAAGTGACCCCAGTGTCAGTTTTTCCAGTTCCATGAAGTCGGCATTCTCTTTTTCCAACTTCAAATACTCTCTGGTCATCTGGTTGCGCAGAGAGCGCACCGGATGTCCTGTAGACATTCCCGTCACCACAGAGTCAATGTCTTTGGCTTTTACGATCTGATTCTTATAGTTCTCATGTACGGTGGATTCCTTCGATGCCACGAAACGGGTTCCCATCTGGATACCTTCCGCTCCCAGCATAAAAGCCGCCGCCATACCTCTGCCGTCAGCGATACCTCCCGCAGCGGCCACGGGAATAGTCACCGCATCCACCACCTGGGGCACCAGCGCCATGGTCGTGGTGGAACCGATATGTCCGCCGCTCTCCATGCCTTCCGCCACCACGGCGTCTGCTCCGGCCCGCTCCATCATCTTCGCCATGGCTACACTGGCCACTACCGGAATCACTTTCACTCCGGCATTCTTCCACAATTCCATGAATTTCCCGGGATTTCCCGCACCTGTAGTGACTGCTTTTACTCCTTCTTCCACGACGATCTTCGCCACTTCCTCCGCATTGGGATTGAGCAGCATGATGTTTACGCCGAAAGGTTTGTCAGTCAGTTCTTTACATTTACGGATTTCCTCCCGGACGACCTCCGGCGGAGCGGACGCGGCACCGATGATGCCTAAGCCCCCGGCGTTGGATACTGCCGCTGCCAGGTTGTGTTCCGCCACCCAGGCCATGCCGCCCTGGAAAATGGGATATTCTATCTGTAAAAGTTCGGTGATCTTTGTTTTCATTGTCTTTCTGATCCTTCTCGTCGTTCTGCGTTATATTGCGCTTTCTGTCCCGTGCCCCGCTTACGCTTCCACACCATGCTCCTGCAGATATCTGATGACGTCGCCGACACTTGTCAGGCCTTCCAACTCCTCAGAAGGAATGGATACTCCGTATTCCTCTTCGAATGCCATTACCAGTTCAAACAGGTCCAGAGAATCCACTTCCAGATCCTCCTTGAAACGGGTTGCCTCCGTAATCTCGATCTCCTCCTGATTTAACTGCTCTCTGATGATTTCCGCTACTCTTTCTAACATGTCTTTGCCTCTCCTTATGCATTTGATTATTGTGTTCCGGATACTTTGTTTTTGCCACTTTGTCGTCTTCGGCGCATTTGCTTTCCCTTCGCAGTTGTTTGTTGCGTTGACCTTTTGCATTTCTAAGATTATCGTCCGCCGAATTGTTTTGATTATCAAAGTATTTATTTGCAATATACTACTAAGATGTTGTTCTGTCAACATCTTTTTTTACTATTACCGCCAGAAAAATACCGCTGCAAAAACGCAACTCCTTTATGAGGCGGTATATATTTTTCTTTCTCCCCTTGCCAAACCGGCATTTTTCGGATAAAATAATCTACGTTGTAATCTTTTGGAGACGTATCGAAGTGGTCATAACGGGGCGCACTCGAAATGCGTTAGCCCTCCGGGGCACGTGGGTTCAAATCCCACCGTCTCCGCGCATAAGAAAAGCCGGTAATCTGTTTTTCACAGACTATCGGCTTTTTGTTTTAAAAAAATGTGTTATGCCTCCCGCAGGATCTGCATAATAGCGTCATAATGCTCCGGATCATGTGGGAAGGTGCAGCCTGAGCAATCCTTGATCCGCCTGCCGTTTTTCTCGAAATACCGGGGATTCCCGGGGCAGTGCTCCAGGCGGTACATGGGGCAGTAGCAGAACAAGCAGTTGAAATCCGTAAGTCCCTTGTGACAGGGGAAATATTTGCAATCTTTATTCTCAAAAAAACGATAGGAATTTTCCACACTACACCTCTTCCGCCATGCACATTCCATGGGCAATCTTCTGCTCTTTCAGCTGTTCCTCCAGCTGGTTCAGGGCATCATCTTCATCTTCCGCGAACACCATCGCCTGATAGACCTCCTCCGGCCCCTCCGGCGCCAGCGCCGTCACCTCATACATCTGCATGCCAGTCACCTCTCGCATCATATTTTATATCACTTTTCACTACGTTATTTCCATTCCGGATTTTTAAACATTCCGTACATCATTCCGATTCTATCTATTTTACTATAATTTATTTATACCTTCTCCCACATTTTTTTGCAAGCGAAAAGCGCCACTCCGGGGAAGAGTGCCGCTTTTCAGGAGAGATTTATGTATTGAATGTTGCTGGCTTAAGTAAGTTAACCCTTGACACTTCCCATTGCCACGCCCTGGACAATGTACTTGGAAAGGAACAGGTATACGATGATAACAGGGAAGATGGAGAACGCAATCGTTACATACACCTGGCCCATATCAAACTTCAGGAAGTCTGCGGAACGCAGCTGAGCGATCAGGATAGGTAATGTCTTCATCTTGTCATCATGCAGAACCAGTGCCGGTGTGAAGTAGTTATTCCAGTTCGCTACGAAAGTGAAGATCGCCTGTACTGCGATTGCCGGCTTCATCAGCGGCAATACGATGGAATTAAATGTACGGAACTCACCGGAACCATCGATTCTGGCTGCCTCTACCAGAGACAGGGGCAATGCACTTTCCATGTACTGCTTCATATAGAAGAAAGTAGCAGGTGCTGCGATTGCCGGGATGATCAGGGGGATAAAGTTATCCTCCAACTTCATATCAGCTACCAACTGGATAAATCCGAGTGCGGTAACCTGGGCAGGAATGGTCATGATTGCCAGGATAAATGTAAACATGAACTTCTTTAACTTAAAATCATATACATGGATCGCATAAGCGGTCATGGTAGAGAAGTAGGTACAAAGCACTGCACTGCAGGTTGCTACGATCAAACTGTTAAGCATACCTCTTACTACCGGCAGAGTTCCTGCCATAACGCCTTTCCAGTTCTGGATCAGATGTGTGCTGGGCAACAGGGTAAATCCCTGTGTCAGTTCACCTTTGGATCTGGTTGCATTTACAAACAGTATATAGAACCAGAACAGGCAGAGAAAACTCATAATAACCAGTACGATATATGCAAGTGCTCTTCTGGCATGAATGCCCAGACCTTTTTTTGTCTCGTTTGTTTCTACGCTCAACATTTCAGCCACCTCCTACTTATCCTGTTTGCCGTTCGAGAACTTAAATACGATCAAGCTCAGGATACCTGTGATAATGAACAACATTACAGACAACGCACCACTCATTCCGTAGTTCTTACTGTACAAATGGTTGTTCAAGTACATGATCAAGGTCATACTGGATCTCATAGGATCACCCTTACCGTTGGTCAGGATCTGAGGTACATCGAACATCTGCAGACCACCGATCAGGGATGTGATCATTACATAGATCAGAATCGGTTTCAACAAAGGTAATGTAATCTTGAAGAATACCTGGGTAGAGGTTGCTCCGTCTACCTCGGCTGCCTCGAAGAGGGAAGTATCGATACCCATCATACCTGCCATCAGGAGAATCGTCGTATTACCAAACCACATCAGGAAGTTCATCAGTGCTACCAGGCCTCTGGTACTCCATACATTTGTAAGGAACTGGTACGGCTCCTTTAAGATTCCAATCTGCATCAGCATTTCGTTGATAGGACCACCGTCAGAGAACAAGGTGAAGAACAACATTGCAAATGCGGAAGCCATGATCAGGTTCGGCAGATAAATCACTGTCTTGAAGAATCTCTGTCCCTTTAATCTAAGGCTCGGATCCGAGAACCATGCTCCCAGAACCAGAGATACGATGATCTGCGGTACAAATCCCAGTACCCACATAATCAAAGTATTCTTGGTATACAACCACAAGTCCGGATTACCCAACAGTTTTGCATAGTTACCAAAACCGATGAAATTCGGTCCGATCTGTGTCAGTCCGGAACGGTAATTCTCAAAAAAGCTGTAATAAAATGTCCGGAACAACGGGATCAACTGGAATAATACATACACTACTACAAAGGGGATCAGGAAAATATAACCCCACTTATTATAGCGTACCACCTTTCCGCGTTTTACCTTTGCCATAATGATTCCTCCCTTTTGCCGTCATGCTCTCTTAGCGACTTTACGTTTTTCGTGCCTTTCTTTGTTTCCGATCAGGCTCGCAGCAGCTCTCTTCTTTTTGTTCTTAATTATTTTCTTTCGAAAAAAGCTTCTGCCAACCGGGAATTTTGAGAGAAAAACCGTGCCCACCTGACCAGCCAGGCAGGCACGGTTCTCAATTCCTTATTGTTTCGCTATTCGCTTATCGTTTCAGATTAGTGAGTAAGCTCAGGATACTTCTCTTCTACAGCCTTGTAGAACAGATTCAGTGCATCATCCAGAGAAGCCTTGCCATCGAAGTAGTTCTTCATAGCATGCTGGAACTCTTCGTTACATCCCTGATCGTATGCAGACAGGTTGCTCAGATCGATCTTCTCAGCGCCTGCGCAGAACATAGCCAGAGGGTTCTGTCCGCCCAGTACCTTGCTCTGATAAGAGGTATCTGCTGCCATAGCTTCCATAGCGGGTTTGTTGTTTACGAAATCATCATCAGCTACAACGATCTCTTTCATGATGTCTTCATCAGTGGTCATCTTCAGGATGATATCCTTAACCAGAGAAGCGTTGTCGGTTCCGGTAGCACCGCAGATCCAAGTACCGCCCCAGAAGAAGCCCTGAGGTCCTTCAGTAGCGCCCCAGCCACCCTGGTTTGCGATAGATCCATCGGTATCAGCTGCCATGGAGAAGTTGATCAACCAAGCGGGTCCAAAGTAGCAGAATACTTTGCCATCGGGATAGAAGCCTTTGCTCCAGTCATCAGACCACAGATCGAAGGTACCGGTTTCCTTAGCGTCAACCATCTTCTTGGAGTCATCAACCCACTTCATCAGGTTGTCATCGATCACGATCTTGCCATCCTGTACCCATTTACCGGATACGTTGTTGGAATATACACGATAAGTATCGTTTACGGAAGATACCATGTTGTAACCTGCTGCTTTCATCTTCTCAGCGGTTGCGGTGAAGGTATCCCAGTCAGATACGGACTTCTGAACCTCTGCAGGATCATCGGTTCCCAGAACTTCCTTAGCAGCCTCACGGTTGTAGATCAGAACGCCGGGGCAGCCCTGCCATGAAACACCCTTCAGATTGCCGTTGGAGTCGGTAACAACATCCTTGGTGTACTGATACTGGTTAGCCAGATCTGCATCGG
>JBNMJR010000185.1:0-5431 GCA_050873925.1 Acetatifactor sp. | reverse complement strand
TCTCTTTTCCGGTAAGGCCTGCGTTCTGTAATTGCTGTTTCAAATCTTCTTTGGTATACATAATTTTTCCTCGCATATTGCATATAGTAAAAGGCCGGTTTCCAGGGGATCACGGAACCGACCTTTTTGTGTTATTTTCCGGCTACTTTCTCGCCTCCGGCACGAAACTGTCGAAGATGAAAATATCAAAATGTTTTCTCGCTTCGTCCAGTTCCTTCCGGCTCTTGATGGTCCATGCCGCCGCGGTATTATGGTACAGACCTCTGCAAAGCTTCCGGGACAGGATCTCGGGATAGTGATGATTGTACGCCACGAAATCCGGCTTGGTCACAAAATTTAACAACAGATTCTGTAAGACGAAATACAATACTCCGACATACTCTCCCTCTTTCAGAAAGGCATCGGACAACTGTCCTCGCACCAGATCCGGGTGGTTCTTCCGATACCACCGCACACCCAGCGGATTAAAAGATTCCATACAGTACATTCCCTTGTAGGCCCGCAGCATTTTATCTGCAATGGGACAGAGGGACAGGTCGGTACGCTCGATCTTAAACTCCACGATCAGAGGTACTTTTCCGTCTACCATTTTCAACACATCCTCAAACTTCGGGATCTTCTCCGCAGAATCACACAAATGGAACTGCTGTAATTCCTCGTAGGTATAATCACTGATCTTGCCTTCGCCGCCGCAGACTCTTTTTAATGTAAAATCGTGGAACACTACGGGGATCCTGTCCTTCGTCAGCTGAATATCCAGCTCGATGCCAAATCCCGCTTCCACAGCCTTGCGGAATGCCGCCATGGAATTCTCCGGAGCTTCCGTTGCATTATCGTGCAGGCCTCTGTGGGCGTAGAGCCATTCCCTGAAGGGCGCCGTGTCGGGCTTATGCGTCATCCGGGGCATGATCATAAGGAAGTAAAGGATCGCCAGCACTACAATGACGATCAGTATGATTGCTAAAATTTTCATTCTTCATTCAACCTTCTATCTTATGTTTTGATTCACATGCAGCTTTTCCGCTCCCTCTTTTTGGCCGCGAAAAGCCGCTGCATCTTACTTTAATCCACTGCCCCGCAATTTTCAAGTGGCTATTTCTAAAGATTTTCTAACGAATTATTTTTCATTTCATTAATCATCCACATCAAAGTTCTCCAGAATGCTCTCTTTCTTCTGTGGCTTCACATCGCCGTGGCGTACCTGGGTCATGGTCAGGAATGCCATCAGGGAGAAGAACAGCGCATAGGGGAACAGGGTGTTGTAGGACACCTTTTCCAGCAAAAATCCGGACAGCATCGGGGTCAGGATCTGTGCCGCCATGGAAAATGTATAATAAGTTCCGGTGAATTTCCCCACGTCGCTGCCGCTGCTCATGGCCACGATCATGGGATAGGAATTCACGTTGATGGCTGCCCATGCCACACCGATCAGGGCAAATGCCACATTGACAATGGGATGATATTCTCTGGCGAAAATAGCTGCTCCGTAGCAGGCGGCCATCAGCAGGACACCGCCCATGATGGTCTTCTTACGGCCGATCTTCGCAGAGATACTTCCAATGGGAATATAGCTGAAAATAGCTGCCACGGTAGCCACCATGAGACAGTTGGCGAAGCTTCCGCCCTCCATCTTCCATACCACTTTCGTATAACGGGAAAATGCTGTGGTCACGGCATTGTAGGCGGTAAACCATAAGAAAATGGATGCCAGCATGAAGTACATACTGCGCTTCACATCCTTAGGCATGCCCTTGGCACTTTCGGTCTTTGCCGTCTGCGTTTTTTTGTCGGAAGATTTTGCCTCTCCGGTGCCTCCCACTGCCTCGATCTCTCCGGCAGCTTCCACACCCTCCGACATTGCTTTTTCCTCTATGATTTCCGCATTAGCCGCTTCTGCCTTCTCGACTTCTTCCCGCAGCTTATTTTCCCGGATGGTGATCACAAGAATTCCCACCGCAATAGCCATGACTGCGGCAATGCTGGCAAATAAGGGCAGGTAATCCGGTGTTTCCCCTTTACCCACCAGAACCTTGATCATGATCAGGGCGTAAACACCGCCCACGGCCCCCATGAGGTTGATCACTGTATTGGCACGGCTGCGCAAATGGTTCGGCGTCACATCCGGCATCAGTGCCACCGCCGGAGAACGGTACAGTCCCATGGACACCAGTGTGAGGAACAGCACACCTAAAAAGAACACCTGGTTACTGAAGGATTCTCCGGTGCTCCATCTTGCTTTTTCCGCATTGTCGATCATCGGCAACATCATCATGAAGATCACCGCCAGGATCGTCCCCACCACGATAAAAGGCATTCTTCTGCCCAGCTTCGTATGTACCTTGTCTGACAGCGTACCGAACACCGGCAGCAGGAAGATGGCCAGCACATTGTCCAGTGCCATGACCGCTCCCGTCATGGTCTCGCCCAGATGATAAGTGTTCTGCAGGATCAGCGGGATAATGTTGTCATACATCTGCCAGAAAGAGCAGATACTTAAAAATGCCAGTCCGATCAGAAATGTTCTTTTGTAATTCAATTTTGTCTCCATAAGAAAACCTCCCAAGTTGATAGTTCCATTCTATCAGAGGGGGATGCCACACGCAATCTCCGGGGGTAAAATTGAGGTAAATTTTCTTTCCGAAACTGCTTTTGCATGGAGCGCCTGTTTCGAGGTAACGCTGAAATATCACACTTTTTCCTTGAAATATGTGGGCTTTTATGTATAATGGTAAGGGTGACTTTTTAACATGCATTTAATTAGTAGAAAATCAAGAGGTTTTTAGAATGATCAGTGCAAACAACGTAACTTACCGTGTGGGTAAGAAAGCATTATTCGAAGATGTCAACATCAAGTTTACCGAGGGCAACTGCTACGGACTCATCGGAGCCAACGGTGCCGGTAAATCCACCTTTTTGAAGATCCTGTCCGGTCAGCTGGACACCACCAAAGGTGATATCGTCATCACCCCCGGTCAGCGTCTCTCCGTGTTGGAGCAGGATCATTTCAAATACGATGACAACGTGGTTATGGATACCGTTATCATGGGTAACGAGCGTCTCTTCCAGATCATGAAGGAAAAGGATGCCATCTATGCCAAGGAAGATTTCAGTGACGAGGACGGTATCCGTGCCAGTGAACTGGAAGCGGAATTCGCCGAGATGGACGGTTGGGAAGCAGAGTCCAATGCTGCCATGCTGTTAAACGGTCTGGGCATCGGCACCGAGTTCCACTACTCTCTCATGAAGGATCTGGACGGCAGCCTGAAGGTGAAGGTCCTGCTGGCAAAAGCTCTGTTCGGTAATCCCGACATCCTGCTGCTGGATGAGCCTACCAACCATCTGGATCTGGATGCGATCGCATGGCTGGAGGATTTCCTGATTGATTTCGAAAATACCGTTATCGTGGTATCCCATGACCGTTACTTCCTGAACAAGGTGTGTACCCAGATCGCCGACATCGACTACGGCAAGATCCAGCTGTATGCCGGCAACTACGACTTCTGGTACGAGTCCAGCCAGCTGCTGATCAAGCAGATGAAGGAAGCCAACAAGAAAAAGGAAGAAAAAATCGAGGAGTTACAGGAGTTCATCTCCCGTTTCTCCGCAAATGCTTCCAAGTCCAAGCAGGCTACTTCCAGAAAACGTGCACTGGAAAAAATTGAGCTGGATGATATTAAGCCTTCCAGCAGAAAATATCCCTATATCGACTTCCGTCCCGAGCGCGAGATCGGTAACGAAGTACTGGCTGTAGAGCATCTGTCCAAGACCATCAACGGTGAAAAGGTACTGGATGACATTTCCTTTACTCTGGGCCGTGAAGACAAGGTGGCCTTCGTAGGAAGCTGCGAGCTGGCCAAGACCACACTGTTCCAGATTCTGGCCGGAGAAATGGAGCCGGACGAGGGTACCTACAAGTGGGGTGTTACCACTTCCCAGTCTTACTTTCCGAAGGATAATACCGCAGAGTTCGACAACGATATGACCATCGCCGACTGGCTGACCGGTTATTCTCCCGTGAAGGATGCCACTTATGTCCGTGGTTTCCTGGGACGTATGCTGTTCGCCGGAGAAGACGGTGTGAAGAAAGTTCGTATTCTTTCCGGTGGCGAGAAGGTCCGCTGCCTGCTGTCCAAGATGATGATCAGCGGTGCCAACTGTCTGATCCTGGATGAGCCGACGAACCATCTGGACATGGAGTCCATCACCGCACTGAACAACGGTCTGATCAAATTCCCCGGTGTGGCACTGTTCTCCTGCCATGACCACCAGTTCGTACAGACCACTGCCAACCGTATCATCGAGATTCTGCCGAACGGCAGCCTGGTAGACAAGATCACTACCTACGATGAGTATCTGGCAAGCGATGAAATGGCAAGAAAGCGTACCGTATTCACCGCACAGACTGAAGACGACGAGAACTAAGACAAGAATAAAATGGATGCCGGTGTTGCCGACATCCATTTTTTGAAAGGAGCTTTCCTATTATGGTAGATTTGCATGTACACTCCACCTGCTCCGACGGTACTTACACCCCGGAGGAATTAGTTGATTACGCTATGGAAAAGGGACTGCGGGCCTTCGCCCTCACGGATCATGATACCGTAAACGGGCTGGACCGGGCGATCCGGTATGCGGAGGGGCTGCGGCAGGAGCAGGCGGCTTCTCAGGTGCCGGAGGTGATCCCCGGTATTGAACTTTCCACGGAATATCAGGGAAAAGATATCCACATGGTGGGACTTTTCATTGATTACCACCAACCGGATTTTGCCCATTACTTAGAGGATTTCATCCGTTCCCGGGAGAACCGCAACGAGAAAATGTGCGCTCTTTTGAGAGAGCATGGCATTGACATCACTTACGAAGCGCTCCTGGCGGAATTCCCCGGTGCAGTCATCACCCGGGCGCATTTTGCAAGATATCTCCTCTCCCACGGCTATATCCAAAGCATGAAGGAGGCATTCGACCGCTATGTGGGTGACCACTGTCCATGTTTCGTTCCGAGAGAAAAAGTGACTCCCGCTCAGGCGGTGGAGCTGATCCTCGGTGCCGGCGGGGTTCCTGTGCTGGCCCATCCGATCCTCTATCATATGAGTGATGAACGTCTGGAGAACCTCGTGGCGGAATTAAAATCCATTGGTCTCGTAGGCATCGAAGCCATCTACAGCACCTACAATTCCGCCGAAGAGCGCCAGATCCGGGGACTTGCCTCCAAATACGATCTGAAGATCAGCGGCGGCTCCGACTTCCACGGTGCCAACAAGCCCAAGATCGACCTCGGCACCGGCTGGGGCAAACTGTATGTGCCCGATGAAGTGCTGGAGAATTTGCGCCCGGCCCGGTAGGTAAATGGAGAGTTAATTAAGAAAATATTGCAGGAAACCCGTGGTCTTCGGTAAGGCTACGGGTTTCCTGAAAAAAGCACTAAAATGAT
>JBNMJR010000184.1:0-5543 GCA_050873925.1 Acetatifactor sp. | reverse complement strand
GTGCAGACCCTGGGAGAGATCGAACTGGGATTTCTTGCGGAGCAGGGCAGAGTGATCGCCATTACCGGCACCAACGGTAAGACGACCACCACTACACTGACCGGCGAGATCATGAAGGCTCATTTCGGTGCGGAGAAGACCTTCGTAGTGGGAAATATCGGCAATCCCTATACGCTGGAAGTATCGAAGACTTCCAAAGACAGTGTCACCGTGGGAGAGATCAGTTCTTTTCAGTTGGAGACCATACATACATTCCACCCGGTGGTATCAGCCATTCTGAATATCACGCCGGATCATTTGAACAGACATCATACCATGGAGGCCTATGTGGCAGCCAAGGAAGCGGTGGCTTCCCACCAGACGAAAGCAGACATCTGCGTGCTGAATTATGACAACGATTACACCAGAGATTTCGCAGGAAGATGTCCTGCCACTCCGGTATTGTTCTCCTCTCATCACGAGCTGGAAAACGGTTATTTCCTGCGGGACGACAAGATCATTAAGAGCGTGAACGGCGTAGAGTCCGAGCTGATGGATATTCATAAGGACATGAATCTGGTAGGCCTGTGCAATGTGGAAAATGTCATGGCAGCCATTGCCATTGCTGAGGGCATGCAGGTACCCATGGAGACGATCCTTACTGTGATCCGCGGTTTCCATGCGGTGGAGCACCGGATCGAATTCGTGGCTACCAAAGGTGGCGTGGACTATTACAACGATTCCAAGGGAACCAATCCCGATGCTGCCATCCAGGGAATCAGGGCCATGAGCAAACCTACCGTGCTGATCGGCGGCGGTTATGACAAGCAGAGCGAGTACGATGAGTGGATCGACAGCTTTGACGGCAAGGTAAAATGCCTTGTACTCATCGGCCAGACCAGAGAGAAGATCGCCGAGTGTGCCAGAAAACACGGCTTTGACAAGATCCGTTTTGCAGACACTTATGAGGAGTGTCTGAAGCTGTGTACCGAACTGGCAAAGCCGGGAGATGCGGTACTGTTGTCTCCGGCCTGTGCAAGCTGGGGCATGTTCCCGAATTATGAAGTCAGAGGACAGATTTTCAAGGAATATGTACACGGACTGGCGGAATAAGAAGTAATATGATAGAAGTAAGGAGTAAAAGCAGGCATGGCGGAAACGCGGAGAAGAAGACGTAAAAAGAAACAACAATCCGAATATTTTTTTGACTACAGCCTGCTTTTTATTGTGCTGTTTTTACTGGGATTCGGACTGATCATGATCTATTCGGCCAGCTCCTATGAGGCATATGATTCCTATGGAGATGCAGCCTATTATATGAAGAAACAGCTGATCGCCAATATCATCGGTCTGGTCTTCATGATGGTCATTGCCAATATTCCCTATACTTTCTGGGAACGGTTTGCCACCCTGGGATATGCGGTGTCCATGATCCTGATCTTCCTGGTAAAGACACCGCTTGGCATCAGTTCCCACGGAGCTACCCGATGGATCGGCATTCCGCATACGGGCTTCAATCTGCAGCCTGCGGAAGTAGCGAAGCTGTGTATGATCCTGTTCCTGGCAAGTCTGGTATGTAAGATGGGAAGAAGTGTCCGCACCATGAAGGGCTTCTTTATCATGATGGCCGCACCTCTGCCGATTGCGGCATCGGTATACATCATTACGGATAACCTGAGTTCCGCTATTATCATCATGGGAATTTCCGTACTGATGGTATTTGTGGCAAGCCCGGATTACAAGAAATTTATCATCATGGGCGGCAGTGTAGTGGCGGCAGCGGCATTGCTGGTATTTGCGGTGGTACAGATGGGAGATAAGATCGGGACCTTCCGTCTGGCGAGAATCCAGGCATGGCTGAACCCGGAAAGTCAGGCACAGGATAAAGGTTTCCAGACCTTACAGGCACTGTATGCCATCGGAAGCGGCGGCATCTGGGGCAAAGGCCTGGGACAGAGTATGCAGAAGTTAAGCTTCCTGCCCGAGGCACAGAACGATATGATCTTCTCCATCATCTGCGAGGAACTGGGACTGTTCGGAGCGGTTGCCATTATTCTCATGTTCATTATGCTGTTGTGGCGAATGATGGTCATTGCCAACAATGCACCGGATCTGTTCGGGGCCATGCTGGTGGTGGGAGTGATGGGACATATCGCAATTCAGGCAATCTTAAATATTGCCGTAGTTACCAACTCCATTCCCAACACCGGAATTTCCCTGCCGTTTATCAGTTATGGCGGTTCTTCGGCATTGTTTTTGCTGTCGGAGATCGGACTGGTCTTGAGTGTGGCACGAAGGATCCAGTTGAAAGAGCTGTAGAAAAAATACATATTTAGAAGACATGGTACGAAACAGTGCCTTCCTACATAAGATAAAAGTATCTTAAAAACGGGGATGGTGCTGTATGAAAGGAATCCGCATACAGGGAGGCATGCCGCTACAGGGAAAGGTACGCATACAGGGATCTAAAAATGCGGCACTTCCGATCCTGGCGGCAACGCTTCTTACCAATGAAGTATCCTATATTCAGAACTGCCCGCGTATCGCAGATGTGCACCGTTTTGTGCATCTGCTTCGGGAACTGGGATGTCTGGTGCACTGGCAGGAAAATGGGATCCGGGTACAGCCGGGAGAAAACGGAGAACTCCCCTGCGAGAGAGCGGAAGCCAGACGGATGCAGGGGGAAGCCATTACCGGAATGAGATCTTCACTGTGTCTGCTGGGAGCATTGTTGGGCAGGTGCGGCCATGTGACCATGGAGCATCCGGGAGGCTGTGTCATCGGAGAACGGCCTATCGATCTGCACATCAAGGCACTACAGCAGATGGGTGTCGAATTCCGGGAGGAAGGAGACCTTCTGTCTGCACAGGTGAAGGACGGGAAAATGCACGGGGCAGAGATCACACTGGACTTTCCCAGTGTGGGAGCCACGGAGAATATTTTGCTGGCCGCGGTAAAGGCTTCCGGAGCCACGGTGATCACAGGGGCCGCCAGAGAGCCGGAGGTGACAGCATTGTGCGAATTCCTGACGGCATGCGGTGCACAGATCGAAGGAATCGGTGAGTCGACGCTTCTTATTCACGGAGACAGAACGCTCCACGGAGTACATTATACGGTTCCGGCGGACCGGATCGTGGCGGGAACCTATCTGTTTGCCTGCATTGGCTGCGGAGGCAGTGCGCTTTTGACAGGGGCTCCCTGGGAGCAGCTGGAAGCGGTGACCCTTGTGGCTGAGAAAATGGGGGCACAGTGTATCGCCTCGGAGGAAGGACTGTTCGTACAGTGTTCCAAAAGACCGCATGCCATACTCCATTTACGGACCGGACCTTATCCGGAGTTTCCCACGGATCTGCAGTCGGTGGCAATGGCGGTGCTGACGAAGGCGGAGGGAAGCAGCTGTATAGAAGAGAACATTTTCGAGAATCGCTTCCGTATTGCGGAACCGTTAAAGAGTATGGGGGCAGAAATTGTTCTGAAGGACGGAAGACATGCCGTGATCACCGGAGTGGAGCATTTACGGGGAAGCCGGATGGAAGCCTGTGAACTCCGCGGCGGTGCGGCACTGGTCCTGGCGGGGCTTGCGGCAGAAGGCGAGAGCTTTGTGACGGGACAGCACTTTATAGAACGCGGATATGAAAATATCTGCAGAGATTTCAGAGAATTAGGAGCACGGATCATCAGTGTATAGAGACCGAAGCAAAATTATCAGAAGAATAGTGATCATAGGCATCCTGCTGCTGGCACTGGGCGGGGGTGCGGTGGCATTGCACTCCGTGTATACGGTTCGTACCGTGTACGTGGAGGGCAATGTGCATTATACCGAGGATGAGATCAGGGAGATCGTGATGTCGGGCCCTTTGGGGGATAATTCTCTGTATCTGTCTCTGAAATACCGGGACAGAGGAATTCAGGACATTCCCTTTGTGGATGTAATGAATGTATCCATTCTGGCACCCGACACGATCAAGATCACCGTATATGAAAAAGCACTGGCAGGATATGTGAAATATCTGGATACCTATATGTATTTTGACAAAGACGGCTATGTGGTGGAAAGTTCCGGGATCCGCACCCAGGGAATACCGCAGATCACGGGACTTTCCTTCGATCATGTGGTACTGGGAGAGCAGCTGCCGGTGGAGGATCCCCAGGTGTTTTCCAGAATTATGGATCTGACAAAGCTTTTGAACAAATATTCATTGGCAGCGGACAAGATCTATCTGCATTCTTCCGGGGATATTACGATCTACTTCGGACAGATCAAGGTGTCCATGGGCAGTGACAACAGCCATATAGAGGACAAGCTGCAGCTGTTACCGGATTTCCTGGAGAAGCTGCAGGGGAAAAGCGGGACCCTGCAAATGGAAAACTATGAGGAAGGAAAGGGTAAATTTACCTTCAAACCGGATGCGTGAAACATTTGTGAAACATTTTGAAAAAATAGGTTGCTAAATTTGTAAAATGATTATATGATAGTCTATGTGAAGTTGAAAAAGGTTAAAAGGAGGAACTAACCTTGCTGGAGATTAAGACGAATGACGCGGATGTAGCTGCCAAGATCATCGTAGTCGGTGTAGGTGGCGCGGGTAACAACGCTGTAAATAGAATGATAGATGAGAAGATTGACGGAGTGGATTTTATCGGAGTGAATACCGATAAGCAGGCATTGCAGCTCTGCAAGGCTCCGAAACTGTTACAGATCGGTGAGAAGCTGACCAAGGGTCTTGGTGCGGGAGCCAAGCCTGAGATCGGTGAGAAGGCAGCCGAGGAGAGTGCAGAAGAGATTTCCGCAGCTCTGAAGGGTGCAGACATGGTATTTGTCACCTGTGGTATGGGCGGCGGTACCGGAACCGGAGCCGCTCCGGTAGTGGCCAAGCTTGCAAAGGATATGGGCATCTTAACCGTCGGTGTGGTAACGAAGCCTTTCCGTTTCGAAGCAAAAGCCCGTATGGTCAATGCATTAAACGGTATCGAACGTATCAAGGAACACGTGGATACCCTGATCGTAATCCCCAATGATAAGCTTTTAGAGATCGTGGACAGACGTACCACCATGCCCGAAGCACTGAAGAAGGCCGATGAAGTACTGCAGCAGGCAGTACAGGGAATCACTGACCTGATCAATGTTCCCGCAGTCATCAATCTGGATTTTGCAGATGTACAGACCGTTATGAAAGACAAGGGTATCGCTCACATCGGTATCGGTGAAGGCAAGGGCGATGATAAGGCTATGGAAGCTGTCAAGATGGCAGTGGAGAGTCCTCTGTTAGAGACCACGATTTCCGGTGCTACCCATGTTATCATCAATATTTCCGGTGATATTACCCTGGCAGATGCTTCCGATGCGGCAAGCTATGTTCAGGAGCTGGCAGGAGACGATGTAAATATTATCTTCGGTGCCATGTATGATGAGTCCAAGTCCGACAGCTGTACCATTACGGTTATTGCTACCGGTCTGGAAGACAAGGCCAACAACGGAGTACAGAATCGTCTGGGCGGAGGCGCTGCATTCAGACAGCCCGGGACCCATATGCCCCCGAATTCTCTGAAGGGAATGAATATAC
>JBNMJR010000183.1:0-5549 GCA_050873925.1 Acetatifactor sp. | reverse complement strand
GCATAGCTACGAGCCATGTAAAGTCAAAACGAAAACAGTGAACTGGGAGCTCGCTCACAGGGCACTGTTTTCGTTTTTGGCTTTATACCGTGCGTCCGGTCTTACCGGACACACTCGACAGCCGTCTATGAAATAAGATTGGCAGCGTTTCTTGCTGACAATCTTATGAATAGGCATGGTTCGTAGCGGAGGGAGCCTTAGACCGGACGAACACTCGGAGCGGCAGAAGGCCCTCCGGGAGTTCTGTTTGTATTTAAAACGCCAATTTCTGCGAAAAAAATACAAAAACATGAGATTTTGCTGTGTAAAAAGTCTCTATTTTCGTTGAGTAAGCGAAATAAAGAAATTCCGTACAAAAATTCCTGATTTAAGAATTTTTTTGTACGGAATTCGTTGTTTTGAGGCTTTTTACACCAAAATCCCAAAAGACACTTTTCCTGAAAATAAGCACTTAAGGGAGGAATTTAGAGGAAAAAGAAGTCCTTTCAAAGAGACTTTCAGGCCTTTTCCTACAATATGATTTATTTACGATTCTGATGGTGGAAATTTTTCAGTTCTAATGCTGAAAGTCCACCATTTTTCAATTTTATATGACTATTAGAGGAATCCATAAATAAACGCCCAGAGAGGCGTATGCCGCTCCGGGTGTTCGTCCGGGTTGAGGCTTCCTCCGCTACGAACCAGTTACATATCTTCTAGTAGACCCGGATAATACCGGAAATCTCTCTTACGACAGACATTCCTTCCATAATACGGATGGCATCGTTAAAGTGTCTCTCGGTCACAAGATCGGTGATTACCACGATCTCGGCAATGCCGTCATGGCTGCGTTTCTGTACCATCTGGGCGATGCTGACATCGTTATTACCAAGGACTCCGGCGATATTGGCCAGAGCTCCGGCACGATTCTCTACCTGCAGACGCAGGAAGAAACGGCTCTTCGTCTCCTCCACATCCAGTACGGGAAGTTTCTTGTGACTGTCACTGCCGATCTTGCCACAGCTTCCGTGGATAATGTTGCGCATCACATCGATGACATCTCCCAGCACCGCACTGGCGGTAGGCATCTGTCCGGCACCACGTCCCATGAACATGGCATCATCACAGGCCTGTCCGTGAACAAATACAGCATTAAAGGAATCTCTGACGGTGGCAAGGGGATGACTGTCCGGGATCAGCGTAGGATGCACCTTGACTTCAATGCCCTTGTCCGTAAGCTTTGTGATGCCCAGCAGTTTGATCACATATCCGAATTCCTTCGCATACTGGATATCCTCTGCGGTGATCTTCGTAATTCCTTCTGTATATACCTGAGGGAATGTCACCCGGGAGCTGAAAGCGATGGATGCCATAATGGCGATCTTGCGTCCGGCATCATAGCCTTCCACATCTGCCGTTGGATCTGCTTCCGCATACCCCAGTCTGGTGGCCATATCCAATGCTTCCTGATAGTCCATGCCTTCCTCAGACATTTTTGTCAGAATATAGTTGGTGGTACCGTTGACAATTCCCATGATTTCCGTCAGCTGGCTCCCTGCCAGACTCTGGCGCAAAGGTCGGATAATAGGAATAGCTCCTGCCACAGCCGCCTCGAACTGGAGATCGCATTTATTCTCCGTGGCGATCTCAAACAACGGATCCCCATACTCTGCAAGCAGATCCTTATTGGCAGTGACCACCTGTTTTCCGGCCTTCATGGCTTCTTCCACATAGGTTCTGGCCGGTTCGATGCCACCCATGACTTCAATAACGATCTGAATCTCGGGATCCTCCAGAATCTCCTGCCAGCTATCCGTGAACAGTTCCTGTGGGATTCCTTCTCTTACCTTGCCCGGATTCCGCACCAGGATCTTCTTGATCTCCAGCTGTGCTCCTGTCTTCAGACTGATATCCTCTTCCTGCATTCCTGCCAGCTTATACACACCGCTCCCCACGGTTCCCGCGCCCAATAATGCTGCATATATCTTACGGTTCTCGCCCATGACTTCTCCTCTCGTCCTGCCATCACACACGTTATCTCCCTGTTAAAGAATTTTTCGTGCTTCTGCACAGTCTTAAAATATAACTATTTTTCATTATAACAAAAACGTATCATAACGCAACAAAAACCGTCCTTTACAGACGGTTTTTGCCATAGTTTCCTTCTTATCCGATTCTATTTCTCTGATATTGTTTCCTATCCCAGCGCCTTTTCCAGTTCGGCGATAACGATCTTCAGTGCTTTGATCCGGGCGTACTTTTTGTCCACGGATTCCAGAATATGCCAGGGAGCATATTCCGTGCTGGTCTTCTGGAGCATTTCGTTCACAGCTTCCTCATACTGATCCCATTTGTCACGATTTCGCCAGTCTTCGTCCGTGATCTTCCACTGCTTCTCCGGGGTATTCTGCCGCTCTGTGAAGCGTTCCAGCTGGGTATCCTTGTCGATCTGTACCCAGAATTTGATGATCACCGCACCCCACTGGGACAGTTCCTTCTCGAACTCATTGATCTCGTTGTAAGCCCGCTGCCAGTCGTTGGTACTGCAGAAGCCTTCCAGCCGTTCCACCATAACGCGCCCGTACCAGGTGCGATCAAAAATGGCAATGTGTCCGGTCTTGGGCAGTCTCGTCCAGAAACGCCAGAGATAATGTCTTGCTTTCTCATGAGGTTCTGGGCTGGCGATGGGGTGTACCTCGTAGCCTCTGGGGTCCAGTGCTCCGGCGATCCGCTTGATATTACCACCCTTGCCTGCGGCATCCCAGCCTTCGTAGGCGATGACTACCGGAATCTTCTTGCGATACAGGCGGTAGTGTAGAGCATTCAGCTTCTTTTGCAAGTGGCGTAGTTCTCTCTTGTATTCTTCCTCGGAGATCTCCTTGTCCAGTTCCACTTCGGACAGCTTCGGCATCTTCACCAGTGGAAATACATTCTGCAAAATAGGCACTGCCAGACTCTCGTTCTGCAAAGCCACGTGGATACCACTGCACAACGTCTCCAACACCTGTAACTCCGCCCACTTTTTGTCCCCGGAATCTATGATGTACCATGGTGCCACGGAAGCATTGGTATCGGTGAGGTATTTATCGAAGACTTCCTCACATTTGTCATAATGCTTGTTCTGCCACCAATCATTCTCGCCTACGCGCCATGCAGTATCCTTGTTGCCTTCCAGCTCCTCCAGACGCTTTTTCTGTTCCTTTTTCCCAATCTGGAAAAAGAGCTTCAGCACCAGATAACCGTTGTCCGTCAGCTGTCGTTCAAACCGCTTGATGCTCTCGATGCGCTCCGCATACTGTTTATCCGACAGTTCACCCCGAAGTCTTCCCTTCGTCACTTCATCCATCCAACCGGAATCCAGAAACTCGAACTTCCCGGCTTCCGGAATTTTTACAAAATACCGGTACAGGAAAGGTTTCCGCTTCTCTTCCTCTGTCGGTGCGGACATGGATGCCACTTTGAAAAATCGCGGATCGATATTTTTAATAATTCCACCGATGGTGCTGCCCTTGCCGGCCGCACCCCAGCCTTCGATCAGCACCAGCACCGGAAGCTTATGCTCCTTGATCTGCATCTGGAGTCTCCCAAGCTCCTCCTGCGCCGCGTCCAGTCGTTTGTCCAGTTCCTCTTTTTCCGGCTTCACCGCCGGGATCCACTGTTTCAGCATACTGTAACCACCCTTTCGCATAAATTATATGTTATTATCTGCATGTATCTGCCACTATATACATAAATCTCTTTCCATTGTATCCGGCACTTAATCGGCACTTATCCGGCATTTTTCATGTATATTCCTTTTTCCTGTAAAGAAACGACATTCGAGAAACAGTTCTTTTTGACACACCAATCTGTTCTTTATTAAGTAACACTTCAGCGCCATTAACGCCATTTTTAGTGCCATTGGCGTTATTTGTATCAACTTGTCTTCGATAAATATTAATATATAAATAAGCATATCATGAAAATATACTTTAAACAATCTGATTCAACCACTTTATTTCCGATATTATTTTTCCATCCGCGCTCTGATATTATTGTAAATCTCCCATGTCTGCGCATCATCTGTGCCGTTTATGATAACGGTGCCTCCGTCTACTGTCAGACTCACGTAAGTATTACAGTCGTTATGGGTATATCGGATGTAATCTCCATGGGTATCATCGCGAAAATGTCCCATGGAGTACTTCAGATTTCCGAAGCCGTTCGTCCGGATCGTATTTGCATCCCGGAACATATTCTCTTCGCAAGCAATGCTATCGATAGCGGCATATTTCACCGTGTAATCCTGCCAGCCCTCCGCCTGAACAGTAAATTCATTTTCTCCGTAACAGATCTCGATATTTCCCGTATATAACGTCCATACCGTAAACAGCATACATACGAGCATTATGAGCACATAGACTGCAACTACTTTGTGATTGTAGTGTACTTCCAGTCCTTTTCCGGTGCTCAGCTTCTTTTTATAATAGAGATAAGAATACAGGATACTGCCAAAAGCTGCTGACGCAATAGAGACAACAAACAGAATCAGTGCTGCCATACTGTCGCTGAACAATCCGCAGATCATACTCAATAATCCTGCTGCCACCCATATTTTTCCGCTGAACCGATGCGTGGCATTCCAGTTTTCTTCATCCTGCAATGCCCATACGACGCGGATGCCGATGGTGCGGTTCGGTTTCACCTTTGGCAGATAATTACCCACAATAACAAATAACAATCCCGTTCCGGCATAGATGACTGCCATGATCAGATCCTCTTTCGCTACGTCCATGACGACCCATCTGGCGATGCCGTTATAGAGCAATGTCATCCCCGGCACGATCCACAGAACCATCCGCATTACCTTTGTGCTTTGTTGTCTGTTCCTGTTGTCATAAAAGGTTACTGCCATTGCCACCAAATAAGTCACCAGAAAGGTGCCGTTTACCCAAATACTGTTCTCGCAGGTATATCCAATCAGGATTGCCACGAGCATAACCAACACTGAGCAGAGCAGTGTGCCTTTATTTTTCTGTATCATTTCCTTCATTGTCCGATGCTCCTTTCAAATCTGTGATCCACAACATGATCTCTTCCAGCACGGAAGTATTCAGCTCATAATAGATGAACTTCCCCTCCCGCTTGTCCCGGATCAGATCTGCCTCCTTTAACACCGACAGATGCCTCGATATGGAAGCCCCCGTCACCGGAAAATGTTCGCAGATCTCTCCTGCCGACAATCGGCCGTTCTTCAAAAGATTTAGTATTTCACGCCTTATAGGATCCGCCAGCGCTTTCAATGTATCCTGCATGCCCAAAAGTGCACCACATCCTTTCATTCTGTCATTTAACATTTAACCTAATTGTTAAATGTATTATATTATGCGCCTAATTAATTGTCAACAGATTTACAGATCAAGACAGATGTAGATTTCTTCGGATGGATAAAACTGTACTTAATTCATCGTATACATAAAAAAGTGTCTTCGACACTTCAACTCCCCTGCCCCTCAATCTTTGAGGGGTGGGGTTGTTTTCTCTTTGTGATTCGTTCATAATAATCTTATGAGTAACGTACTTCAGGACAT
>JBNMJR010000182.1:0-5590 GCA_050873925.1 Acetatifactor sp. | reverse complement strand
TATCATAGGACTTGTCCTGATAGGTAAAGGTCATATTCAGAACGACTTTCCGCTTATCCAGTTCGGTGAGGTCCACGCTGAAGCTACTGACATGTTCTGCCATCAGGGCGGGCTTGGCCGTGTCAAAATCTCCTACCACAAGTTTGCCCTCGGCATCCTTGGTATTTGTCACCTCGTAAAGGTATACCTGATTGGCATCGGCATAATCCGCTCCGGCACCACCCTGCCAGCGGATCATATAGCTGTTGTCATTATTGATCAGGCGCAGTTCGCTGACACTGGCATTCGTTACCTCATTGCCGTTAACGTCCTTCGCCACATTACCGTTGATATCCACAGCCTTCTGATCCGTCAGATTGGAAAAGCTGATACCCTTCTCCACATCAATGATCAGATCGATCATCTGGTTGGCGGTCAGCTGGGCTTCTTCCTGCAGGGTCAGTTCCTTATTCCCCCGCATGTAGGAATTGTTGCCGGCGATCACGAATGCACCTACCGCACCAGCCACTATGGTCATGATTGCAAGAGATACGATGATCTCTACCAGAGTAAATCCTTTCTTACCAATACCCATGGTCAACCTCCTTACTTCGTCAGGATCTTACCGGTCTTGCCGACCGTTGTGATTTCTATGGTTCTCGTTCCGTTGCTTACGACGATTTTCTGACAATATTCTTTCAATACGCTGTTTGCCATACAGGTATTCTTCTCAAATGCTCCGGATGCACGGTTAAACACCAGATGCAGTCCCTGAGAGGAAGATACATAAGGCAGCAGACTATCCGATCCTTTCAGATCTATCAACGAATATCCCGTGGAATCTCCCTCAAAATATACCGTTACCTCAATAGGCTCCTTCCCCAGTATCCGGTCCGTTACCACCGTTCCGCCCTGTAAGATCTGCGCTTTATATTCCTTGGTCGTATCATCATAACTGATCACACATTCCACCTGATTCTGTTCTTTTCCCAGGGTCAGCACTCTGGCCCGCTCCAGCGTCGTCACGATCTCGTCCGCACATTTCCGGACTCTTCTGCCGGTCAGGGACGAGACGGATGTGGCCATCACACCCACCAGCACCGCCATGATCGCAATGACAATGACCAGCTCCACCAGAGAAAAACCACTGTTGTTATTCTTTCTGCCAGTTTTCATAAACTATCAAATCTCCCAGATTTATATCACTGTTCTTATAGGACTTACCGTTACTGCTCAGGTAACCGTCTCCGCCATTCAAAAAGTCTACCACATGATATTCCTGTGAATTACCGGCAGCACTTACGATCGTTCGGGAATAGGTCAGGGCATGAAGCACGGCATCCCGGTCGGGATCCACGCTGACATTCTGATCCAGTGTGATCGTTCCGCCGGATAAAATCGTTCCATGGAAATCCTTTGTCACCTTAACGTCTCCGGTAGCAATGATCAGGCCTTTGAACTCACCGAATCCCGCTTCAGGATAGGTATAATCTCCCTTAACAATAACTGCTTTATAATCCTGCTCCGCAAGACTTCCAGTAGTGTTGCCGAAATATTTGGATTCCACCTTATTTCCGACACCGCCGTTTAATACAGCCTCAAAGGTCGTTATCTCCCCTTCATTCACCAGATTCGTATAGGCATTGGCTGCATCCGTCTTCTCCGAAGGAAGCAGCTGCTCATAGACATCGATCATCTTCTTGGACAGTGCCTGAAATTTCAGCTGATCCGATGCCAACAGTGCCTGATATCCCGCATTGGCGCCATCACTGGTCAGTGTGGCATCCAACAGCTTCTCCTGACTTCCCACGGCCGCACTGCTGTCATACATGGCCACATTGCCGGCCAGATGCATGATGTATGCTCCGTTCTGCTGGTCACGCACCTGGATGGCCTTGGTATACAGACCGGTATATGCTTCCATGGTCTGCTGATTTGCACCGTAATAGTCCTGAAAATACCGGTTGGCGTTGGCCCTCGCGGTATCGGAAGTACTGTCAAAGCTTACATAATAATACACCAGTGTGATCTTGCTGTTGATCCGCTTGAAGATCTTCTGGATATTGTTCTGGGTCAGACCGTACTCTGCCAGAGAGTGTCCGTTCAGGGTAGCGGACGGAATATTCAATGCCACTTCCGTTACATCCGCCTGATCCTTGATCTTGTCCTTATACTGCTCCAGTGTGATGGGGTTGCTGGCACCGTTTAACACGGTCTTGCCGGAAGCGTCCACACCGATACACTGTGCTGGAACGAGGTAGGCCAGCTGGTCGCTCTTCACGGCGATGGACTGTCCCATCATGACATCCTGTACCCCGGCGTTGCTTACGCCATCTTCACCGGTAATGCCATCGTTTGCCTTGGTCAGAGAAATGTAGGAATTCCCCGCCAATGTAAGATTCTTCAATTCATTCAGATATATCTCCGTATCCGTACCGTTGACCAGAATAGCGCTGCTGTCCTCGCCCTTTCCGTTGCCGAAACCGATATACTGCCCGGCATAGTCTCCTTCGATCTGTGCTCCGGCGGTAAATACATTCCGCTCACCGGTCATTTTGAGATCACCGGCCACATATACGTTATTTCCCTGAAAACTCAATGTTCCGTTGCTTCCCGTATTGCCCGGGATGCCGCCGTTCATGGCAATGGAACCGGCCCATACTTCACCGTACTGATCTGTGGTAAGTGTGGTTCCTTCTCCCAAATATAAGTCGGAAGCCATCACCATACGCTTGTCTTCATTTTCACTGCCGGCGGTCTCTTTCCATTCCACCGTCACACCATTGCCCTTGCCGGACTCTTCACTGCCGACGATAAAACGGTTTGCATAAAAGCTGCCGCCGATGACATTTTTGCTGATCAACGTGGGATCGGAAGGAAGCGCCTGAATATTCTCCTGTGCCACCATGGAGATTCCCGTAATGGAGGGAAGCGTCACTGCCTGTGCAAAATCCATATCCGGCATCTTCACCCGGATATCAGTCTGGATCACCGATACATAACCATCGGTATCCGTATAGGTCACCTTCAGGCCGCAGAAAGAAAGTCCGTCGGTGTACAGCTGAAAGCGTCCGGTTGGGGTATCCGTGGTCTCCACTCTCTCCTTGTTTCCCGTCACCGGATCCGTTGTCATTACGTATACCTTCCGATTGCCGCTGCTGTCCAGAGCCATCCGGTACACTACTTCTCCGGCATCATTCAGGGTCTCCAGCACCGTCCCCTGCTTTACCTCCGAAGACAGGCTGTCGAACAGCTTGGTCAGATCATAATTGTTGATATTCATACTTCCTGTCACTGCATAATAATCCTGCATGTCCTTCAGGAAATAATATCTCAGTTTGTTCTGTTTCTCCTCCGCAGAAGTTGCCTCATAGTTTTTCAGAACCAGTTCGTAGGCACTTCCGACAGAAGCGGACACCCTCTCTCCCATGGCCGTCCGGATCTCATCCAGCACGGTCTCTGCGGAGTAAAAGTTGTCCTTCGCCTTGAGATTGTTCACCTTCATCTGATAGTTCAGCAGTGACATATACATCAAAACACTGGCTAAAATGCCAATAAAGGCCATGGCAATGATCACAACGACCATTGCTGAGCCCTTATTGTCCGTTCGTCTGTGGAATTGTCTTACCCTTGAAAATATTTTGGGATTTCTTCCGCATATCTTCATGTTTCTCGTCTTCCTTCCGGTATCTCCTCTATCTTGTGTCCGTCAGATCATTCGATGACGGTTCCCGTCATGGTAAGTACGGGGGACTGCACACCGATCATATCCTTGCTGTACACCTGTACCCGCATGTCATAGATACGGTTGCGCCGCTCCGTCGGTGTCAGACCGCCGTCCGCACCCATAATATCCTTTGCCACGTCTCCGGTAGCATTTCCTGCCGCACCGGACACGCTGAGATCATTGAAAATGTATTCCGTATTGCTGCGGTCCACCAGATTCGTCCGCAGTCTGCAGGCGGAATCAATGCTGGCTCCCGCGGAGGACATCCAGCCCGGCCAGGTCTCCCGCAGTTCAAAGGCCGCCTTGTAATTGTTGTTCCAGGAGGAATACGGGTTAAAACCGGTACTATCATCCTTGAAACTGTCTATCTTCTCCGCCGACGGAGTCTGCTCCACCAGGAACAGATTCGTCTGCACATTCTTCGGGTTGTTGACGATCACTTTGTCTACTGCAGAGGTCACAGCGCTCTGGGTAGCCTCCACTCTGGGCTGCAGGCACACAATGATATTGGCCAGTTGGGAAATGATTTCATCTGTGTCCACCGTTGTCCCACTTTCCCTCGCCTTTTTCAGCTCCGCCGCTTTGGCTCTTACCGCCTCTTCGTTGGAAAAGATCACATAATCCGTGCCGCTCTGGGGGTAGTCTCCGCTGATGCCTGTCAGGATAGCGGAATTACAATGATAGACGGTGGAGGCCGTCACCAGATACACATCTGTCTCCATGCTCTCTCCGTCTCCCAGATCCAGCAAGATACGGCTGCTGTCTATGGAAATCTCGATGGTCTTGGTAGTATTTCTGGCGATCTCCATGATGTCTCTGCCGCCGGAATACGCCTCAAAATAACCGTAGGCTTCCTGCGCCGCATCCTCCGATTCGGAATATACCGCATTCAGATTGCCTGCCAGGTTCTGGATATTTACAATGTCCTTCTCATTCAGTTCCGGATAGCCGTTGGGATCCAGTGTCACCACCACATCATAGGTGCCGGAAGTCGTCTTTTCATCCCGGAAGGTATATTGCCAGATGCCGTCTTCTGCTGCGCCGTCTCCGTTCACATCCAGAGAAGCATCCCGCTGCACACTGTTGGTAAAGCCGGTGGGCGTCGCCGCCTCATAGGTGTCTGCCATCTCCTCCGGAGTATGCGCCTCGAACTGCTCCATGACATCCTCGGCAATGGCCGTGGCATGCATGGTGTTGCGGGACTTTGCATTGGTTCTGGCGGAAGTCACAAAGCTGTGCAAAAGCGGCACGACAATGATCGACAGGATCACGATGGCGATCAGCAGTTCGATCAGAGAAAAGCCTTCATTATTCAGTTGTCTTCTCTCCGTGTGCTTCTGCATGTGAGTCGTCCTTCCTGCTTCTGACTAATACCGCTTTCTCCGCACTTCGTGCTCTCGAAACCGGACAACCATTCGCATTCCGGACTATCGACCTTCCTGCTCATGGTTGTTTGATTTGCTAATCAAGAGAAAGTGTTGCCTGCAAGCAGTCACACTTTTCTCTTGATTGCAAATCTATTACTCCATATTTCCGAAAATAGTATCTACGCCCATCTGCATATCGGGGATGTAAGGTGAACTGTATACCTTATCGGTTCCCAGCAGATAATAGGTGTTCATGGTCATGTTGCCGGTGAGCATTCCGTCGGTCTCGTTGTAGCTGATGCTGACGCCCTGGATGCTCTCGCGTTCCTGCTGATTGTAGATGTATCTTACCAGTCCCTTGAAATCGTCATAGGTGCAGGAAATGCTGATGCTCAACGGTACCTCATACATATGGGTATCCGCATAGACAGTACCGTCCGTGGATACCGGGCTTGTGGCTGTCGCTGCAGTAGTTGTCGTTGCGGTAGTTGCCGCAGCATCTGTTGCTGTCGTATCC
>JBNMJR010000181.1:0-5635 GCA_050873925.1 Acetatifactor sp. | reverse complement strand
GTGGCCCCTTTTAAATCACAGAATATGGCACTCAATTCCTATATCACGAAGGAAGGACTGGAAATGGGCAGGGCACAGGTCATGCAGGCGGAAGCTGCAGGCATCGAACCGCTGGTGTGCATGAACCCCATTTTGTTAAAGCCCACCAGCCATACCGGATCCCAGGTCATTGTGAATGGGGAGGTACGGGGAAATCTGTCCGCCAGAGACTATTTTGCCCACAAGACGGAACTGATCCCGGAGATCAAAGCCGCGTTTCAAAAGCTGGAGACCTATGCGGACATCATTGTCATTGAAGGTGCCGGAAGCCCTGCGGAGATCAACCTGAAGCAGAACGACATCGTCAATATGGGAATGGCGGCCATGGTGGATGCACCGGTACTTCTGGTGGGAGACATTGACAGAGGCGGCGTGTTCGCCCAGCTATTGGGAACGCTGATGTTACTTACTGAAGAGGAACGGGAGAGAGTAAAGGGACTGATTATCAATAAATTCCGGGGAGACAGTACGATTTTAGATCCCGGCATTCAGATGCTGGAAGAGCGCGGACAGGTGCCGGTGCTGGGAAATGTACCTTATATGGAACTGTCGCTGGAAGACGAAGACAGTCTGACGGACCGTTTCGAGACAAAAGGTGTGGGGCAGATCGACCTGGCGGTGATCCACTATCCCCGCATTTCGAATTTTACGGATTTTGATGTGTTTGAACAGATGCCGGAGGTCAGCGTCCGGTATGTGACGAATGTAAGGGAACTGGGAACACCGGATCTGATCTTTCTCCCCGGCAGCAAAAATACCATGGGAGATCTGAAATGGATGCGGCAGAACGGTCTGGAAGCGGCGGTCAAGCGGTCAGCGTCGAAGGTTCCGGTCTTCGGAATCTGCGGAGGCTACCAGAGGCTGGGGTATGAGATCGCAGATCCGGACAGTGTGGAGGAAGGCGGACGGATCCGCGGTATGGAACTGCTTCCGGTACGGACAGTGTTGCAGAAGGAGAAGCACCGCTGCCAGACCACAGGTAGATTGGAAGCGGTGGAGGGCATTTTCTCAGGACTTACAGGATGTGAGTTTGCCGGATATGAGATCCATATGGGGCAGACGGCATATTGTGGAGAAGACGATGCCACGAGGAACACAGAAATTATGCAAACTGTGATCAGCAATTCCACCGGCAGAATCTACGGTTCCTATATCCACGGCCTGTTCGACAAAGGCGAGATCGCCGGGCATATGATACAGACCCTGGCACGGGAAAAGGGCATTAGTTTGGAAGACGGAGTCTGGGAGGATTACCGGACCATTAAAGAAAGACAGTACGATCAACTGGCGGATACTCTGCGGGAATATCTGCATATGGAGGACATCTATGGAATGCTCAGAGAAGCCCATATTTCATAACTATACCGGACAGGAACTGGCACAGATCCGGATCACGGCACCGGACGAAGCGGTAAGGAGTCTTGTGAAAAAGCACTGGGATACGCTGGCAAAACCGTTGGACGGTATGGGCAGTTTTGAAACTGTCACGGCACAGATCGGAGCCATTCTGGGGACGGAACAGATCGACCTTGGGAAAAAAGGGGTGCTGATCTTCTGCGCGGATAACGGGATCGTGGAGGAAGGCGTGAGCCAGACCGGTCAGGAGGTTACGCTGGCAGTGGCAAAGTCCATGGCACGAAAAGGCTCCTCCGTCTGCAAGATGGCACAGAGTATTGGAGCCGAGACGATTCCTGTGGACATCGGGATAAACAGTGAGGAATCCATTCCCGGCGTCCTGAATCGCAAAGTGCGTTTCGGTACAAGAAATTTTTTGAAAGAACCGGCCATGACGGAGGAAGAGACGGTCCGGGCCATAGCCACCGGAATCGAACTGGTCAGGGAGTGTAAGGAGAAGGGATACAGGATCCTGGGCACCGGTGAAATGGGAATCGGCAACACGACCACCAGCAGTGCGGTGACGGCAGCTCTTTTGCAGTGCGAAGCAGAGGAAGTCACGGGCAGAGGCGCGGGACTGACGGATCAGGGACTGGCGCGCAAACAGCAGGTGGTGCGCACCGCATTGGAAGCCTATGATCTGTGGCATGCGGATGCGTTTACAATATTACAGACCGTGGGAGGACTGGACATTGCCGGGCTGACCGGTATGTGCATCGGTGGAGCGTTGTGGCATATGCCCATCGTGCTGGACGGTGTGATCAGCATGGCGGCGGCACTGGTGGCGGAGCGGCTGTTCCCCGGTGTGCGGGAATACCTGATTCCTTCCCATCTGGGAAAAGAACCGGCGGCGGTAAAACTTGCGGATGCACTTGGGTTGTCCCCTGTGATCCATGCGGGAATGGCACTGGGAGAAGGCACCGGAGCAGTCATGATGTTCACGCTGCTGGATATGGCAATGAGTATCTACGGACAGAGCGCTACTTTTTCGGAGATTGCAGTAGAACAATATAGGCGCTGACAGTTCAGCCATGAGCACCAATCTATGAGCAAGGGTAGTCACGAAGTGACGGAAAGCGTGATAACGCGACCTTGAGAATGGCGCGACTGGGCGGTAACGGTTAGGCAAATGGAGAATCAACATGCTGACATTGATCCTGGGCGGCAGCGGCAGCGGGAAATCCGCCTATGCGGAAGATTATCTGCTGCGGACTGCCGGTGATAAGAAAAAATATTATATTGCCACCATGCAGATCCGGGATAAGGAGATGCAGGCCAAGGTGGACAGGCATCACAGATTGCGGCAGGGAAAAGGCTTCACTACCATTGAACAGCCCACGGCACTGGAGCAGGCAGCCTCTCAAATGGAGCCGGGGGCAGCCGCATTGCTGGAATGTATGTCGAATCTTGCGGCCAACGAAATGTTTTCCGGGGAACATCCTGTGGACCGGCAGACAGTGATCCAAAAGATTCTGCTGGGTGTGGAAGCCTTGAGAAAGCAGGTGGATCCGCTGGTCATTGTGACCAATAATGTATTCGAAGACGGAATTGTCTATGATAGCGCCACCATGGAATACATCGAGGCACTGGGCCGGATCAACGAGAGGCTGGCCGCAGAGGCGGACGAGGTTGTGGAAGTCGTAGCCGGGATCCCGCAGCGGATCAAGGCGTACCCGATGGGCACAGAAAGGAAACAGGCATGCGTATTATCAAATCATTTTTCATAGCGTTTTCCATGTATTCCAAGATCCCGATGCCGCAGTTTGAGTGGAAGGATGAGGACATGCGGTATGCCCTCTGCTTTTTCCCCTGGGTGGGAGCAGTGATCGGCGTCCTGTGGTATCTGTGGAAATGGCTCTGCACACGGTTTGCGGTGGGCACTCTGTGCTATGCCGCGGTGGGAACGGCAATACCGCTTTTAGTCACCGGGGGCTTTCATGTGGACGGTTTTTTAGATACCTGTGATGCCCTGCATTCCTATCAGCCGAGAGAACGGAAACTGGAGATCCTGAAGGACTCTCATATCGGAGCCTTTGCGGTGATCATGCTGGCTCTGTACGGACTCATTTTTCTGGGAGGCTTTTCGGAGATTACGGAGTGCCGGACGCTGATCGTGGCGGGAGCCGGATGCTTCCTGTCCAGAGTGCTGAGCGGCATTGCAGTGGTGAGCTTTCCTTCGGCAAAGCAGGAGGGAACGCTGTATCTGTTCGCGGATAAGGCACACAAAAGAGTGGTAAAAACTGCTTTGTACGGACAGGGAATTTTATGTATCGTGTTTATGCTGTGGACATCCTGCGTGACGGGAGGAATCGCTGTGGCAGCGGCATTGTTTACCTTTGCATATTATTACAGGCGCAGTAAAAAAGAGTTCGGCGGTATTACCGGGGACACGGCGGGGTATTTTGTGACACTTTGCGAAGAGTGCGTGGTGGTTGCGGCAGCAATCGCAGAACACCTGATGCCGGCATTGTAGCATACATCGCCGGATAGGGTGGCGCAGGAACGCATTTGAAATGGGAGAGGAAAATGATATTAATTATTGGCGGCTTTGCCCAGGGAAAACTGCATTATGCAGAGCAGCATTATGCGCAACATGAAGTTGGACAGGAAGTGCCGGTTCTGGACGGAACGCTGGAACCGCCCACAGAGACAGACGCAGGACAGGTGATCGTCAATCATCTGCACCGTTATATCCGGGAGCAACTGCAACAGGGAATGGCCCCGGAAAAAACAATAGCCAATTTTCTGAAAGAACATCCGGACTGCATCCTGATCTGTGACGAGATCGGCAACGGCATCGTCCCCATGGAAGCGGAGGAGAGAACTTACAGAGAGCGCACCGGCAGAATCCTGGAAGGGCTGGCGGCGCAGGCAGATGAGGTGGTGAGAGTCGTATGCGGAATCGGTCAGAAAATCAAATAGAGACTCGGATGGATCCTCAAATAGGAACGCAGACGGAGATTCGCCTGACCCTGATCCGGCACGGAGCAACACTTTCCAATAAAGAAGGGCGTTACCTCGGAAAAACGGAGGAATCGTTAAGTACGGAGGGAATCCGGGCGTTGGAAAAAGCGGCGACGGAAGGAAGCTATCCGACCGCTGACCTTCTGTTTTCCGGCCCCATGAAACGATGTCTTGAGACGGCGCAGATTTTGTACCCCGGGCAGGATCCCATCCTTATCCCGGAGTGGACGGAGATGGATTTCGGTGCATTCGAAGGACATAATTATAAAGAACTTTCCGGCAACCCGGACTATCAGAGCTGGATCGACAGCGGCGGCACATTGCCGTTTCCGGAGGGAGAGAGCAGAGAGGAATTTATCCGCAGAAGTGTAGCCGGATGTGAAAAAATGCTGCAATGCCTGAAAAATGGCTGTAAGACAGCTACAGGATTCGGACCGCAAAAGGTATCCGCAGTTGTTCACGGCGGAACCATCATGGCACTGCTCAGTCATTTTCTGGGAGGAGAATATTTTGACTATCAGGTAAAATGCGGACAGGGCTACAGCGGCTGGCTGGTGTTCCCGGCAGACGCAGGAGCCCCGGAGTGGAAGGAATTTCGTCCACTATCGGAGTTTACATTGTCGGAATTTACAAAAGGAGAAACAAACGGATGAAATATCATATCCTGGCATTCGGAGTGGGATTTTTACTGGATCAGATTTTTGGCGATCCGTATTTTCTGCCCCATCCCATCCGGGGAATCGGCTGGCTGATAGCGAAGACAGAAAAGGTGCTGCGTGCGGGCAATCCGCAGGACAATTCGACCGCGAGAGAAGTGGCGGAGCGCAGGCAGGGAAAATTCCTGGTTATGATCGTTTTGCTGATTACGGGAATGCTGACAGCACTGATTTTATTTGGCGCTTATGCAATTCATCCGGGACTGGGAGCAGTCATAGAGTCGGTCATGACCTACCAGATTCTGGCGGCGAGGTGCCTTCAGGTGGAGAGCAGCAAGGTGTGGAAACAGCTGAAGGCCGGGAGTCTGGAGGGGGCCAGAAAAGCGGTATCCATGATCGTAGGCAGAGACACGGAACACCTGACAGAGGAAGGCGTGGCAAAAGCGGCCATTGAGACTGTGGCGGAAAATACTTCCGACGGTGTGATCGCCCCTATGCTGTACACCGCACTGGGAGGTCCCGTGTTGGGATTTTTATATAAGGCAGTCAATACCATGGATTCTATGGTAGGATATAAGAAT
>JBNMJR010000180.1:0-5671 GCA_050873925.1 Acetatifactor sp. | reverse complement strand
GTTCCCAGTGCCACAGCAGCACGCTGATCTCCTGAATCAGTCGGGTCAGACCGTTAAATCCTCCGGGGATCAGTCCCCCGGCCCGGACAAAACTTTTTAAATTGACTGCCATGATAAAGGATCCCGCCAGGATCAGGCAGGTACGCCGCAGGGTATCACAAATACTCTTCTTCGTCATAATCCGCTCCTTCTTACCTCTTTCCGGTCTCTTCCTTCACGGAATTTTCCTCCGTGTGCGTTTTCTCCGCATTCCCGTTTTCCATCTTTTCCGGGGAATCATCTTCCACACGGCCTTTCCTCTTTCCACCACGTCTCTGCCACAGCACACAGCCCACAAGGATCAGCACACTTCCCACACTTACCAGGACACCGATATTCCATCCATCCGGCACGTAATGCATTTTTATGGTATGCTCTCCGGCTTCCAGATCAAACGCCATCAAAGCATCACCGAAAGTCCCGGGCTCTGTCTTTTCCCCATCGATCCACACGGTCCAGCCCTTCTCATAGGGCACGGACAGGATCAGTCTTCCGGCCTCACTCAGATTCAGGGTTCCTGAAATGTGGGTGCTGTCCATCTGCACATTTTCCAGATGCTCCTGTGACAGGAGTTCCACCGCCTGTGCCAGCACATCCTCATTCAACACATAAGCCTCCGCAGATACCTTCGGGGTATCGTCCGTGTCATCCCCATTGGTCAGAGTAACTCTTTCTCCCTGTTGCAGGTATCCCAGATACAGAAGGGCCCCATCCTTCAGATCCGCGTAATCCATGGTCTCCAGAGGACCGCCCAGCACCTGTACCTTTTTTGTTCCCGAGGCATTAATCCTTGCATAATAATAGCCTGCCCGGTCAGCGGTAATACATACATTATCCCCGGAAGCCTCACTGGTGGCACGGTCTAACAATGTGTCCGCGATCCCCAGATCCTCTGCCAGCTGATTCTGTACTCTCACGCCGGTACCGATCTCATCTGAGATATCCCATCCCGTGGGTGCCACATAGCCGAAAGGCAGCGTGTATTTGCAGTGATAGAGATAAATATCCCCGCTGTTTGCCACCGTTTCATACAAACCGTTCGCGTATTTGTCCGCCTCACCGAACATGTAATCCACATTCAGAAGTGCCGCCACGAAAGCCGTCGCTCCGTCATAACCGTAATAGACCTTGCTGTGACGCATACCCAGCGTTTTGTACAGATCCATGACGCTGGAATTCATAGTGGAGGAAAATACGGAAGCCGTGGGATACCCCGTCAGGGTTCCGTCATTTTTCGTCTTGCGGGTAAACTTCTCAATACGGAAGAAGTCATCCCCCTCCTGTTCCTGTGCCAGAGCATACAGTGCCTTATAATCCTCCTGGTCTCCCAGGTATGCGGTACGTCCGGTGGTTCCAAGGCTGGTATTAAACGTATTAATGCTCAGCTCCGCCACCACGCAGGCCAATACCAGAATACCCAGCACCTGTCTCGTCAGTTCCCCTTTCCTCGTCCGATACAGGTACAGAAGCACACCATAGATCGTAACAAACACAAGAGTCAGCACTTCGATCCCGGTGTCAAAATCTTCACTCTCCACGAATTTCTCGCAGGCCAGCAAAAATACCACGGCCGCCAGATACCCGTACAGGATCTGTCTGGGAGATGTCCCCTCCACATTCCGGAAGGCATCATAGCACATGACAAGGATCAGGAAAATATACAAAAAGGACTGTCTTGCCGGCAGGGAATCCGGATAGTTCAGACCATGCCACAAAAAATCCAGAACATTGGTCTCAAAACTCAGCAGTAAAAATCCCGCCAGTGCCAGATTGCAGAACCGCTTTCTCACCGGTATTTTTTCATTCAGCGCATACATGGGCACCAGCAAAAATACCGCCACGCCGCAGTAGATATTAGGCCAGTGTTCCAGTCCTCTCTCTGTGGTCACGCACATGCAGTGTCTCGCCAGCATATCAAATACCGAAAAATAGGACTCTAACGTACTGGGGAAATCCGAGTTGCCGAAGTCCGTCCGTAAGATAGCGCAGACCTCCGGGATCAGAAGCGCTGCCGCCAGACCTCCGGCCAGCAGGGACGCAAATGCGAATCTTCCGATCCTCCCGAATACGATCCGGGCTTTCCTGCTCTGCCCTTCCGTCATGGTATAGTATTCTGTGATGAGCAGCATGCCGAAATACAGCACCAGGAAAATGCAGATCATAATGGAAATATAATAGTTGGTCAGGATACAAAGTCCCAGGGTAACGGTATACAGGACCCATTTTCCCTCTCTCACCAGCCTTTCCGCTCCCAGCAGGATCAGTGGAAGCAGGATCAGGCAGTCCAGCCACATCACATTCCAGTTATAGGCAGCCAGATAGCCAGACAGGGCATACGCAGTGGAAAACAGAACCACCGCCGGATCCTCTTTGCCAAAAGCCTTCCGCAGATAAATGCTGAAAGTAAACCCCATAAGGCCGATCCGCAGGATCACCAGATAACTCATGAATTCCATGATCAGGCTTTCCGGCAGCAAAAATACCAGCCAGTTAAAGGGGCTCGCCAGATAATAGACATACAGTGCCAGGAAATTCGATCCGATCCCCACATTATAGGAATAGAACAGACCCTCTCCCGCTTTAATCTTGTGTACGAATTCACTTAAAAAAGGCATATACTGATGGTACATGTCGGAGAACAGAAAACTCCGGTCACCAAAAGGATATATGCCTCGTATAATAAAAAGGACCAGCATGACAAGTGCAGGCGCCAAAAACGCAAGCACAGAGATCCCTCTCTGCATCCTGCGCTCTGCACTTATTGCTGTCGTATTGTTGCCGTTCATATTATTTTCTCCCACGATCTCTTTTCTTACCTTCCGTAATCAAACAGCAGATAATACTCCAGACTCCGGTAATCGTTCAATGCTTCTCCACATTCCTTCACCGTCGTGAGCGTGCCGTCCGCTTCTCTCACACCGGCTGCGCTGATCACCGGGTATTTTTCCCTCACCCCGGTCAGACTGCTCTGCAGAGCCGGTAACGGCAAATTGCAGTTTTCCAGCACATCCATGGCCAGATAATTGGCACTGGTCTCCCCGTCCGTCTGTTCCTCAATGTCAAAGTTGCTCCAGATCACATAAGGTACTTTGTATTTTAACAGATTTTCCTCGTCTGTCAAAGTCTCCGGATCCACTTTATTATTTCTTAAGATCGGGTTGCTCACATAAGTCGTAGGCTGATGATCGCCGAAGAAAACGATCATGGTATCCTCGTCCACCTGGGAAAAATAATCAATCAGTCCCTGTAAGGCGGAATCGGTCTGTTTTACCAGTGACAGATACATGGACAGGGCCTTGGAATCAATGCCGTCCACCGTGATGTCCGGGGTAAAATTATGGAATTCCTCCTCATAACCACTGTGATTCTGCATGGTTACGTTGAAGACAAACAGAGGCTCTCCCTCTTCCTTATTCTCATACAGTTCGATGATCTTGGCAAAGCTGCTCTCATCGGAAATATAGTTCCGGATTCTCTTCGGATTCTTAAAATCATCCTGTGACAGGAACTCATCAAACCCAAGCAGCGGATAGACTCTGTCTCTGTCCCAGCCACTGGCATAATAAGGATGGATTGCCACGGTATGATAATCCAGTTCCTTCAGATAGGAAGCCAGAGAAGGCATCTCCTTCTGCACATACTGCTGGTAAGCCACACTGCCCTGCGGTAAAAATCCTATGGTGCTGCCGGTGAGGAATTCGAACTCCGTATTGGCAGTATTCCCACCCAGCACGGAAACATTCAGATAACCGGTTCTGGTATTCTCTGCCCCCTGCTGTAAGCTGTGAATAAAGGGCATATAGTCCTCGTTGGTGGTAAATTCACCCCGGACTGCCAGATCGGAAAATGCCTCATCCATAATCACAATGATATTCGGACGCTTTACACTCTCCGGATCTTCCACGGCTGCCGCAAGCCCTGTGGAATCCTTCCCCGCCTGCTCGTAATTGCTGCCGGTTCCTTCCGCAGAATATCCCGTGGGCTTTTCCACATCCAGATATTCCAGTTCCATCAGAAACGCCACGATATTACCGTCGCGTTTATTCATGACGGTGGGAGTGAACAGCTTGTCATACAATCCGAAATTCTGTACAAAGCTTTCACTCTGCACCATGCCGGTGTAGCCGTAGATCATGGCAATGCTTAACAGGATCAGTGCTGCTCTTTTGGCAACTTTCCCCGGTGCCTTCATATGAAAGCGGCTCTCTACCAACAACAGGACCAGAAATCCTATAATGACCAGTATGGCACTGGTTGACAGTTCGTAGCTGAAATTACCCGCCACGCTGGCTGCCGTACCGATGGAATAAATATCCCAGGGCATGATCGGTGCGGAACGGAAATTCAGCACATAATAATTGGCCAGCCCCGCCACCATGAAAAAGGACGTCTGCAACATCAATGCCGCCCGGACATATTTTACAATGCCAAACAGCAGTAATGCGGTCAGAGCATAAAAAGCCATATTCAACATCTGTGTTTTGAAATGCATGGATGTAAACGGATTGTGGGTATACATTTCAAATAAATAAAAAGTGATGAGCGGGCATACCGCCAAAGCGATACAGGAAGGAAGCTTCTCCCTGGTGATTCCTATTTTCCGAACGGAATGACGCAAAAAGCCTGTAATGGCAGCTGCGACACTTCGTATTGATTTTTTCTGTAAATAATCCATTGCTTAATACTCCTCTTATACTTAAGAGATTTTATCGCAATGACAGAAAAATAACAATTTCCGAATTGCACACATTTACTAACATTACAGGCTTAATTTTGTTACTTTTTACAAATATTTTACTTGTTTCTTAGTTGATCTCGTATTTTCCGGCTTCCTTCAGGCGCAGCATAGCTCTCGCCATAGATGCCTGGGATACATGGTACTCCTGGATGCTCTGCTTCTGGCGCAGCTGCTCTTTGGCACGCTCCAGCGCGGCTTCCGCACGGACTCTGTCGATATCCTCCGGGCGCTCTGCCGTATCCACCAGCATGATCACACGGTTATGAGAAATGTAGACACAACCTACACCGACTACGGCTTTGGTCCAGTCGTCCTCCTCTTTTTCCTTGAACCGTACCTCGCCTTCCTTCGTGGCAATGACCATATCCTCATGATGAGACATGATGGCCTGCTCACCGTCTAAGGCCGGTACGATAATGATGCCGCATTTTCCGTCGTAAAATACTTTATCACTGGCAATGATCTTCAAACTGAAGGTGTTCATATGCACACCGCCTTTCCTTACTGTGCCATGAGCTTCTTGGCCTTCTCCACTGCCTCATCAATGGTTCCTACATTGAAGAATGCAGCTTCGGGATACTCATCCATCTCACCGTCGATGATCGCACGGAATCCGCGGATGGTCTCCTTGACAGGCACATACTTGCCGGGTACACCGGTGAAGTTCTCTGCCACATGGAAGGGCTGGGACAGGAAACGCTGGATCTTACGGGCACGATATACCGTGACCTTATCCTCATCGGACAGCTCTTCCATACCCAGAATAGCGATGATATCCTGCAGTTCCTTGTACTTCTGCAGCATTGCCTGCACCTGACGTGCAGTCTCGTAATGCTCCTTACCTACCACATCCTCTTCCAGAATACGGGAAGTGGATTCCAGAGGATCCACCGC
>JBNMJR010000179.1:0-5709 GCA_050873925.1 Acetatifactor sp. | reverse complement strand
GATCTATCGTATGTATGTGCATTATGCCGAGAAGCAGCGTTGGAAGGTAGAGCTGATCAACGTGGATGAGATCGGTATCGGTGGTATGAAGGAAGTACAGTTCACCATCAGCGGACAGGGTGCTTATTCCAAGATGAAGTATGAGAGTGGCGTACACCGTGTACAGCGTGTGCCGGAGACCGAGAGCGGCGGACGTATCCACACCTCCACCATCAGTGTGGCGGTTATGCCGGAAGTGGATGATGATATTGATATCGTGATCGAGGACAAGGATATCCGTATTGATGTCATGAGAGCATCCGGTAACGGTGGTCAGTGTGTCAACACTACCGACTCCGCAGTACGTCTGACCCACTATCCTTCCGGAATCGTGGTATACAGCCAGACCGAGAAGTCTCAGATCCAGAACAAGGCGAAGGCCTTCGCTCTGTTGAAATCCAAGCTGTATGACATCGAGCAGCAGCAGAGACACGATGCGGAAGCAGAGATGCGCCGCAGCCAGATCGGTACCGGAGACCGTTCCGAGAAAATCCGTACCTACAACTTCCCCCAGGGCCGCGTCACCGACCACCGTATCGGCCTGACCCTGTACAAGTTAGACAAGATCATGAACGGAGATATCGAAGAGATCATCGACGCCTGCATCGCAGCCGACCAGGCAGCAAAGCTGGCTAAGATGAATGAGGAATAAGAGAAAAAACTGATAAAGGGCGGACTTTGGCGGTGCCAGGGTTCGCCCTTTATGATATAATGAGCGCAAGAGAGCCAACATGCTTGCATGATTGGCGAACGGCGAATTGGATCATGATAGTTGCGAAGCAACGGCAAGCACCGAAGGTGCGAATCATGATATATATAGAGAACGGAATAATTATTTTATTTGTGTGGGAAGGCGGAATGGCAGATGAATGAAGTTACAAAAATTGAAAATAATGATTTTATGGGCAAATTTCAAAAAACGGAAAATATAGTTGAGGATGTTCGAAATATTATTGAAGTTTCCCAAAAGGAAGCTTATCGTGCGGTAAATACAATATTGTCACAGAGAAACTGGCTGATTGGATATAGAATTGCAGAAGAAGAACTTGCCGGAGAGGGACGTGCGGAATATGGTGCTAATATTATAAAAGAATTATCCAGAGAACTTACGCAAAAGTATGGGAAAGGCTATACCAAAACAAACTTATATAGTTTTTATCGATTTTATAAATGTTTTCCTGAGATTTTCCACACACTGTGTGGAAAATCTGGAATATGTTTATCCTGGTCACATTATCGAACTTTATTGCAGGTACATGATGAGGCCGCTCGTAAATGGTATGAGAAGGAAGCATATGAGCAGACCTGGAGTGTGCGAACCTTACAGAGAAATATAGATACACAGTATTATTATCGATTGCTGCAATCCGGGGAGAGGGAATCTGTGATGCAGGAAATGCAGGAAAAAACATATGACTATCAACAGGACAAGTTTGAGTTTATTAAAAATCCGGTAGTTGTGGAATTCTTAGGCCTGACACCGGATGCGTCCTTCAATGAAACAGATCTGGAAACAAGTATTATTTCCAATCTACAGAAATTTTTGATGGAATTGGGAAAGGGATATGCCTTTGTAGCAAGACAGCAGCATATTCACACTGAAAAACAGGATTATTTTATTGATCTGGTTTTTTACAATTATATTTTAAAATGTTTTGTCCTGATAGATTTAAAGACAAGCAGAATTACACATCAGGATGTGGGACAGATGGATATGTATATCCGCATGTATGATGAACTCAAAAAATCCGCGGATGATAACCCAACATTGGGAATTGTATTGTGTTCCCAGACAGATGAAGATATTGCAAGATATTCCATATTGCATGGAAATGAACAATTATTTGCAAGCAAATACAAATTATATCTTCCTACCGAAGAGGAACTGCGGGAGGAAATAGAAACACAAAAGGCTATGTTTTATTTACAGCAGAAAGAAGCCAAAGAAGGAGAAGAAAACAAATGACCGTAGCAGAAGCAATACGTGAATATGTAGGTGAAACCGAGGGACTGGAACTCTATGAGCAGGAGCCGGAAAAGGGTCTGGGGATCCTGGTAAAAGGTGAAAAATCCTATATGGAGACGATCATGGACCTGACCAGATATTTCGATGATCACGATGTGGATGATGTGAATATGGAACTGGAGGGCATGTACGTGGAATGCCAGGGGGAGGATACTATTGTGTATTTCCCAGAACTGGAGGCAAAACTATGAAAAAACACATCCTGTGCATCGGAGATTCGAATACTCACGGGCTCTGCACCGATCCGTCGGAGAGTGCCGACCACGGCAGCAGATATAATGAAGAGGAACGCTGGACCTGTCTGCTGCAAGAGGCGCTGGGCGAAGAGTATCTGGTTATTGAGGAGGGACTGAGCGGCAGAACCTGTGTGTATGATGATCCGGACATGGATTCGGTGAATCTGCTGCCGGTACTGCATGCACTGTTGAACAGCCATGAGCCGCTGGACCTGCTGATCCTGATGCTGGGGACCAACGATGCCAAGGCAAAATTCCATACGGATCCCACCAAAATTGCTGTCGGAATGCAGATTCTGGTGGAAGAGGCCAAATCGGTTCCCTGCTGGGGGAAGAACGAACCGAAGATCCTGATCGTGGCGCCGGTTCCCATTGAAGAAGGTGTGACTTACCCGGAATTCAACAAAGAAAGCGTGGAGACCACAAGAGGACTGGCGAGAAAGTATGCTTTTCTGGCAATACACGAAGGCGCGAAGTTCCTCGATGCGGGAGGCTGTGAACTGACGAAGGCAGATCATGTACATCTGACGGCGAAGGGACACAGGCAGCTGGCGGAGCGGATGGAGACCGCCGTGCGGGAGATTCTGGAAGCCCCGGAGCCGGAGGTGGCGCAAGGTAGAAAGGAGAACGATGAGGCAGAGGAGATCGTAACGGCAAAAGAGACGAATCTGCCCCGGATCCTGGAAATCTATGACATTGCCAAGGCCTACATGCGGGCAAGTGGTAATCCCAACCAGTGGAACGGAGCCTATCCGGACCCGGAAACACTGCGGACAGATATTGAGAAACAGCGGCTGTATGTGTATAAGAAGAACGGAAGGATCCATGGAGTATTCATGCTTTTGCTGGAAGAGGAACCGAGCTATGCCTACATAGAAGATGGCAGCTGGCGGGAGGAGACCCCTTACGGCACGATTCATCGCCTGGCAGGAGACGGGGAAGTGAAGGGGCTTTTTGCGAAATGTGTTGCCTTCTGCGAGAAGAAAGTGCCTTACCTGCGTGCGGATACCCATTTCGATAATCACACCATGCAGCACTTATTAGAGAAGAACGGATTCGAACGCAGAGGCATTATTTACCTGAAAAACGGGGATCCCCGCATTGCCTATCAGAAATAATGCACAATACCGGACCGATTTCCTATGAGCAATATTCACGAAAATAATCAGAAACGCCGAAAGAGACTGACATTTCGGCGTTTTTTCTGTTAAAATATGGGTATACTATTGGTAGTAAACGGAAAGTGTGTTTTTCAGTTTTCTGCAACTGGCAGAGGAAAGGAAGGTAAGGGTGTTTCAGAAGGGCGAACGTGTAGTATGCGGCAGTAAGGGTGTCTGTGTGGTGGAAGAGATCACGACATTGGATATTGCGGGAGTGGACAAGAAGAGAGAGTATTATATTTTAAAACCTCTGTATCTGTCTTCCAGTACGGTATATATTCCGGTGGATACGGCGGAAGGTTCCATGCGAAAAGTGCTTGCGCATGAGGAAGCGGAGAGTCTGATCCACAGAATTCCGGAGATACCGCTGATCACCATTGCCAATGACAAACTGCTGGAGCAGGAATATAAGAATTGTCTCAAGACCTGCAGCTGTCAGGATCTGATCCGCATTATCAAGACCATCTACCTGCGCAAGCGGGCCAGAGAAGAGGCGGGACGCAAGGAGACGGCGGTGGATGCCAGATATTTCCGGATCGCAGAGGACCAGTTGTACGGAGAATTGGCGGTGGCACTGGATATGCCCAGAGAAAATGTGGAAAGCTATATAAATACCTCTTTACAATCCGTGTGAAAAGGTCTATTATATCAACATAAGTCCTAAAGCAATCGATATTTATGATTATTTAAGATCAGAAAACGTTGAAGAGAAGAGTAGGATGCAGGAAAGGCACCAGAGAGAACCGCCCTGTCAGGGACAGGAGCTGTGAGCGGTTTTGCCGGATGCGGACGAAGACCATCTCGGAGTGGCTTTAATACAGCCCGGCAGCTCCCGTTACGAGCAAATGAGTGGCAGTTATCTTTAAGATAATTGCAATCAGGGTGGAACCGCGTGTGATACGTCCCTTGCAGATCGTTGCAAGGGACTTTTATTTTGCGACTATTCAGAGTCATGTAAATATCGACTAAAGTGCGTCGAATGCTTGCATTCGTAAGAACTTTTGGCGATATTTATAGGACGAAGTAACCTCAATGAGCAAAAGGAAAGCATCGCAGATGCGATTTTGCGAATGGAGGTGCTGAATAGTTTTAGAAAACAATAAAAAGGAGAACAAAAATGGTTAATTTTAAGGAAGACGAAAGACTGACAACTCTGAATCATTCCTGTGCCCATGTTATGGCACAGGCTGTCAAGCATCTGTACCCTCATGCAAAATTCTGGGTAGGACCTGTGGTAGAGGAAGGATTCTATTACGATATCGATCTCGGCAACGATGTAGTTAACGATGAAGTGATCGCTGCCATCGAAAAAGAGATGAAGAAGATCTGTAAGGAAGGCAAGAAGATTTACAGAAGAGAAGTTTCCAAGGCAGAAGCCATGGAAATGTTCAAGGATGATATGTACAAGCTGGATCTGATCAGCAATCTGGAAGACGGCAACATCACCGTATACGATCAGGGTGATTTCACCGATCTGTGCCGTGGACCTCACGTAGACAACACCAAGCTGTGCAAGAACTTCAAGCTGGTAAAACATTCCGGCGTTTACTGGAAAGGCGATGCCAACAACCACGTAATGCAGCGTATCTACGGTGTCTGCTTCCCTACCGCAGAGGAACTGGAAGCACATCTGAAGGAGCTGGAAGAGGCTAAGGAGCGTGACCACAGAAAGATCGGTAAGGAAATGGAACTGTTCATGACCGATGATCTGGTAGGCCGCGGACTTCCCATGTTCCTTCCCAAGGGCTACACCGTATGGCAGGAGCTGGAGAATTATATTAAGGATAAAGAGAGAAGACTGGGATATCTGCACGTTATGACTCCCTGCGTAGGTACCGTAAATCTGTACAAGACTTCCGGTCACTGGGATCACTACAAGGAGAACATGTTCCCTCCCATGGAAGTGGAAGGAGAGTCCTTCGTACTGCGTCCCATGAACTGTCCTCACCACATGATGATCTACGCTAATACGCAGCACTCCTACAAGGATCTGCCCATCCGTATCGGTGAGATCGCCCATGACTTCCGTTTCGAGGCCAGCGGAACCCTGAAAGGTATCGAGAGAGGCAGACATTTCTGCCAGAATGACGCTCATCTGTTCGTAACACCGGAGCAGATCGAGTCCGAGTTCTCCAAGGTAGTAGATCTGATCTTCAATACCTATAAGGATTTCGGCATTACCGATTACAGATGCGTCCTTTCCCTGAGAGATCCGGAGGACAAGGTAAAATATCACGATGATGATGAG
>JBNMJR010000178.1:0-5740 GCA_050873925.1 Acetatifactor sp. | reverse complement strand
TTCCCATGGCCCACGGTGTGGATTCCCTGAACGTGGCGGCAGCCAGTGCAGTAGCTTTCTGGGAACTTTGTAAGTAAGATAACAGCTCCCTGCTTGGAAAAGCTGACAAAAAGCACAAATTTGACAGAGGAATATTGTCTATTCGTCAAAATAATATGGTGGCGGAGCGGATTATTATTTGTTATAATAGAAGTTGTCGAACGCAAATATTGAGAGGTGTTCTTTCATGAAAAAACGAATCAGACTGAAAGGCAGGATCCGTACATATATCCAGTTCACCCTGTACCTGGGCCTGCTGCTGCTGGCTATCGATGCGGCGGTGTTTATGCTGGATTTCCGTGCAGGACTGCTTACCTTCGGATTTACGATTTTCTATTTTGCAATTACACTGACGCTGTATTTCTACAACAAGCCGGTCATCATGAACGAGCTGATCAGCTTTGCCACGGAATACGGTCAGATCCAGCGAAAACTGTTGAGGGATCTGGAATTGCCCTATGCCCTTCTGGACGATTCCGGCAAGGTGATCTGGACCAATATTGCCTTTGAAAATGTGGTGCATCAGCCCAAGGGCTACAGCAAATCCATCACTTCCCTGTTTCCCACCATTACCCGGGACAGGCTTCCGGACGAATCCGGTGTGGACGAGGCGCAGTATGAACTGGAATACGAGGGCTGTGAGTATGTAGCCAAATTCCGGAAGATCTCCCTGAAGGAGATGGCGGAACACAGCGATATGATCGATGCAGAGGGCTATAACGGCTATCTGATCGCTGTCTACCTCTTTGATGAGACGGCATTGCATATTGCACTGCAGGAAGTGGATGATCAGAGCCTGAGCGTAGGCATGATCTACCTTGATAATTACGAGGAAGCGCTGGAGAGCGTCGAGGAAGTCCGCAGATCCCTGCTGATCGCACTGATCGATCGTAAGGTGAACAAGTACATTGCGTCCCTGGACGGTATCAGCAAGAAGCTGGAGAAGGACAAGTATCTGGTGATCATGCGGAAAAAAGCTGTGGCGCAGCTGCAGGAGAACCGTTTTGATCTGCTGGAAGAAGTCAAGACCGTAAACATCGGCAACGAGATGGCGGTGACCATCAGTATCGGTATCGGTCTGGACGGCCTGACTTATGCGCAGAACTATGAATTCGCCCGTACCGCCATTGATCTGGCATTGGGACGTGGCGGCGACCAGGCAGTGATCAAGACTCCGGAGAGCATTACCTACTACGGCGGCAAGAGCCAGCAGGTAGAGAAGAATACCCGTGTCAAGGCAAGAGTAAAAGCCCATGCCCTGCGGGAGATCATTACCGGAAAGGACCGCGTTATCGTTATGGGACACCGGATGCCGGATGTGGACAGCTTCGGTTCTGCGGTAGGTATTTACCGGATCGCCCAGACATTGGGCAGAAAGGCTCACATCGTACTGAACGAGGCCACGACCTCTGTACAGCCGCTGGTGGAGCTGTTTAAGAACAACCCGGAATATGACGAAGATATGATCATCACCAGCCAGCAGGCCATCGACATGGCAGGCAGCAATACGGTTCTGGTGGTGGTGGATGTCAATAAGCCTTCCATCACAGAGTGCCCTGATCTGCTTCGCTTCTGCAAATCCGTAGTGGTACTGGATCACCACAGACAGGGGACGGAGACCATTGAGAATGCCACATTGTCCTATGTGGAGCCCTATGCATCTTCTGCCTGCGAGATGGTATCCGAGATCTTACAGTATACCTACGACAATATCAAGATCCGTACGGAAGAGGCGGATTGCATGTATTCCGGTATCATGATCGATACCAACAACTTTATGACCAAGACCGGTGTCCGTACCTTTGAGGCTGCTGCATTCCTGCGCAGAAACGGTGCGGATGTGACCCGTGTGAGAAAGCTGTTCCGTGAGGATGCCGCAGAATACAAGGCCAAGGCGGATGCTGTCAGCCAGGCGGAGATCTACAAGCAGTTCTTTGCAATCTCTCTGTGTACCGCAGAGGATCTGCCCAGCCCCACCATTATCGGCGCACAGGCAGCCAACGAACTGTTGAATATCAAAGGCATCAAGGCAAGCTTCGTGCTTACCGACTATCAGGGTAAGATTTACGTCAGCGCCAGATCTATTGATGAAGTCAATGTACAGATCATCATGGAGCGTATGGGCGGTGGCGGCCACATGAATACCGCAGCCTGTCAGATGGAAGGTGTGGGACTGGTAGAGGCCATTGGCATATTGAAGCACACCATCGATGATATGCTGGAATCCGGTGAGATCTAAGGGATTCCGTTTGAAAAGTTATACCATATAAAACAGAAGATTCAGGAAAGGCAGGTTTATCATATGAAAATTATCTTACTTCAGGATGAAAAAAAGCTGGGCAAAAAGGGAGACATCATTGAGGCCAGCGAAGGATATGCAAGAAATTATATTTTACCCAAGAAGATCGGTGTGGAGGCAAGTTCCAAGAATTTGAACGATCTGAAGCTCCATAAGGCCAACGAAGAGAAAGTGGCACAGGAAAATCTGGATGCGGCGAAGGCACTGGCAGCAGAGCTGGAGACCAAGCAGGTCGTGGTAAAGATCAAGGCAGGAGAGGGCGGCAGAACTTTCGGCTCCGTATCCTCCAAGGAAATCGCAACCGCCTGCAAGGAACAGCATGGCATCGAAATCGACAAGAAGAAGATCCAGCTTCCGGAGAGTCTGAAGAATTTTGGATCCTATGAGGTAACAGTGAAGCTTCATCCCCAGGTGGCAGCGAAGCTGACGGTGAAAGTTACGGAGGCATAGACAACCCCATGCCCGCAATGGATGAAAATGTAATCAAAAGAATAATGCCCCACAGCTTAGAGGCGGAGCAGTCGGTTATCGGCTCCATGTTCATTGACGCGGAAGCCATTGCGGCGGCCACGGAGCAGATCTCTGGCGAGGATTTCTACAACAGACAGTATGGTGTGGTATTTGACACCATTGTAGAGCTGAACAATGAAGGAAAACCCATTGACTTTGTCACTTTACAGGACCGGTTGCGGTCCAAGGAGGATGTGCCTCCCGAGGTCAGCGGACTGGATTTCCTGACCAATCTGATCGCAGCGGTGCCCACTTCGGCCAATATCAAGTATTACGCCGGAATCGTAGCGGAAAAGGCGACACTGCGACGTCTGATCCGTACCAATGAAGAGATCGCCAATACCTGTTACAGCGGCAAGGAGAGCCTGGATACGATCCTGGAGAGTACCGAGAGCAAGATCAACGAAGTGGTACAGAAGAAAAACGTCAAGGAATTTGTACCGATCCGTACCGTAGTCATGAACGCCATGGACAAGATCGAGAAGGCTTCCAAATTGCACGGAACCGTCACGGGTATTGCCACCGGATTCATAGATCTGGACTATCGTACCGCCGGAATGCAGCCCTCGGATCTGGTGCTGATCGCAGCCCGTCCTTCCATGGGTAAGACGGCATTTGTGTTGAATATCGCGCAGCATGTAGCTTTTAAGCAGAACCTGCCGGTTGCTATATTCAGCCTGGAAATGAGTAAGGAGCAGCTGATCAACCGTATGTTTTCCCTGGAATCCAGTGTGGATGCCCAGAAGCTCCGTACCGGCCAGCTGAATGACCAGGAATGGGAACGACTGATCGAAAGTGCCGGCGTCATCGGTAAATCCAAGCTGATGATCGACGATACCCCCGGTATCAGCATTGCCGAACTTCGTTCCAAATGCAGAAGAATGAAGCAGGAAAACGGCCTGTCCATGATCATCATCGACTACTTACAGTTGATGTCGGGAAGCGGTGGAAGAAGCAGCGATTCCAGACAGCAGGAGATCTCTGATATTTCCAGATCCCTGAAAGCGGTAGCCAGAGAGTTGTCTGTACCGGTGCTTGCACTGTCCCAGTTGAGCCGAGCTGTAGAGCAGAGACCGGATCATCGTCCTATGCTGTCCGACCTGCGTGAGTCCGGAGCCATCGAGCAGGATGCCGACGTGGTAATGTTCATTTACCGTGATGATTATTACAACCACGATTCACCGGACAAGGGTATTTCGGAGATCATCATAGCCAAGCAGAGAAACGGTCCTATTGGAACTGTACAGTTGGCATGGCTGCCTGAATATACCAAGTTCGCCAATCTGGAGAACGACAGAAAAAAAGATTTCTAAGTATATTGCGAATACAGAACATAAAATACGAAAGAGAACAAGTAAGGGAAATCCCCTATGCCTGTTCTCTTTCGTATTTTTATTATATGTGGATAATATGGAAAGGATGAGAATATGGGAGAGTATTTATTGATTTCGGATGCTGCAAAACAGGTAAAGGTAGAGAGCCATGTGCTTCGTTATTGGGAAGAGGAATTACATTTGCCGATCAAAAGAAACGAGCTGGGACATCGTTATTACACGAAGGAGGATGTGGAGCGATTCAAAGAGATTAAGAGTATGAAGGAAAGGGGATTACAGTTGAAAGCAATCAAAATGATATTGAAGGACGGACGGTTGGATGTACTGCCGCAGGAAAAGGAAAAAGAGCCACAGGATGTGGCAACACCGCATATGGCCATTGAAATCGTAGATAAACCGGTGGATAAAGAGTCGCAGGTGCAGGCACAGGAGAGGATATGTGCCGTGCCGGAAAAGGGAGGACTGCAAAGTGAAAGCAGGGAAGAGAAAGCTAAAAGGCTTCAGTGGATCCTGCAACAGCTGATCCGTGAGGCAGTACGGGAGAATAACCAGGAGCTTTGCCGTGAACTCAAGGAAAGTATGGTCAAGGAGCTGGATTACCAGTTCCGGAGCAGAGAAGAACGGGAAGAGGAGAGAGACCGCAGGCTGGAACAGCGCAACGAGGAATATTATCAGAAGATGGACGAGCTGTTGCGTAAAAAGACAAGAGGAGAACTGCGGAAGCAACAGAAAGAGGAGAGGAAACAGAAAGAGGAAAAGGAACTTACAGGGAAAGAAAACGCCGGAAAAGAAGTGAAGGCAGAAAAAAAGAAAAGGCATTTCATTTTCTGAAATGCCTTTCCAAGGTTGTGTTCTGAATCGGGAATTAATCCTCTGCGATAGCACCAACAGGGCACTGACCTGCACAGGAACCGCAGCTGATGCACTTATCTGCATCGATTTCAAACTTTCCGTCGCCCATGCTGATAGCGCCAACGGGGCACTGTGCCTCACAAGCTCCACATGCTACACAAGCATCACCAATAACAAATGCCATAATCTTTTCCTCCTATTTTGCGTGTACCAAATCATCTTGTTTGATACAAATTTATCAATATAACTACTTGTATTGTAATATAAATGGGCTTTGAATACAAGCCTTATTTAGTATTTTTTATCAATAGTTTATTTATATTTATTGAACTCCAGGATCTTCTTTGCGTTCTGGATTCTCTCTTCGGTAGGAGGTTCTACACCTTCCAGTTTATAAGGAATTCCAAGCTCCTTCCACTTATATTCACCCAGAGTGTGATAGGGAAGAACTTCGACTTTCATAACGGTATCCAGGGTATCAATAAATTCTCTTGTCTTCTTCAGGTATTCGTCATTGTCGGTGATTCCGGGTACCAGAACGTGACGGATCCACATAGGAATACCCTGCTCGGAAAGGTATCTTGCGCAGTCCAGAATATTCTTGTTGGTATGTCCGGTAAGTTTTTTGTGCTCTTCGTCATCAATATGCTTGATGTCCAACATGACGAGATCGGTATACTTTAGTAATTCATTGAATTTGGAGAAG
>JBNMJR010000177.1:0-5787 GCA_050873925.1 Acetatifactor sp. | reverse complement strand
GGCCTCAGTGGAGCCCTTTAATTCTCCGCCGATCAGATACACACGGAATCCCGCTGCCGCCAGTGTTTTGGCATGAGCTACTGCGTTGGTCACGAAAATGGCACTTTTCTCTGTCAGAAAAGAAAGCATACTTGCCGTTGTGGTTCCGGCATCCAGATAGATAAAGTCCTCCGGCTGGATCAGGGCTGCCGCCCTTGCCGCCACCAGCTGTTTGGCTTCTACATTCACCGTTGCCTTCTGCTCCACCGTGGGCTCATGAGTTGCCACCGTACGGTCCCTGGCTACCGCTCCGCCGAAGACCTTTACCAGTTTTCCGGCATTGTGCAGTGCCGTGATGTCCCGGCGTACTGTGGACTCCGAAGTATTCAACAGTTCCTTGACTTCCGCCACAGTAATACTGTTCTTTTCTTCCAATAATTTCAAAATGATGTCATATCGTTGTTCTGTCAGCATAAATTACAATTTTCTCTTTCCTTTGTCACATCTGTCTCCAGAATGATCTTCCTTACGGGAAGGATACTTCCGGGAGACATGGATGATTCATCCACACCCATTGCAAGGAAACGTCTGGTCAGTGTCTGGTCTGCTCCCAGTTCTCCGCAGATGCCCGCCCAGATACCTGCCTTGTGGGCATTCTCCACGACCATCTGTATCATGCGAAGCACTGCCGGATGGTGAGGATCGTAAAATGCATCCAGCTTTGGATTCTGCCTGTCGATCGCCAGTGTGTACTGGGTCAGATCGTTGGTACCGATACTGAAGAAATCCACTTCCTTCGCCAGCTCTGCACTCATCATAACGGCAGCCGGTGTCTCGATCATAATTCCCTGCTTCGGTTCTCCGAACGCCACACCCTGTTCCGTCAGTTCCTGCTTTACCTCCGCCACGATTTCCTTGATCCGGCGTACTTCCTCCACACTGATGATCATGGGATACATGATGGAAATATTACCGAAGGCACTGGCACGGAACAATGCCCGAAGCTGTGTCTTGAAGATCTCAGGTCTGGTCAGGCAGATACGGATGGCACGGCATCCCATGGCCGGATTCTCCTCCGGCTCCATTTCGAAGTAGTCACACTTTTTATCTGCACCGATGTCCAGTGTACGGATGATCACAGGCTTACCCGCCATGGTCTCCGCCACCGTACGATAGATCTGAAACTGTTCTTCCTCGGTGGGGAAAGTCTCTCTCTCCAGATATAAAAATTCACTGCGGAACAGGCCGATACCTCCGGCATCGTTCTGCAATACGGCCGCCAGGTCCTTGCTGTTACCTATATTAGCATAGAGCATGATCTTCTTACCGTCAATAGTGATATTTTCACGTCCCTTTAAGGTCTGGAGCAGTTCTTTCTTCTCCTGCTCCTCCTGCTTTAACTGCTGCATTTTCGCCAGAGTCTCTTCATCCGGATCCACATAGATGCAACCGTTTCGTCCGTCCACGATACCGAGCTTTCCGTCGATGGCATCGGTCAGAGGGATATCGGTACCGATCAGTGCCGGAATGCTCATGGTGCGGGCCAGGATTGCCGTATGAGAATTCACGGATCCGTGTACCGTTACAAAGGATAATACCAGATCCTTGTTCAACTGTACCGTCTCGGAGGGAGCCAGGTCGTCTGCCACAATGATCACGGGTTCTTCCGATGCCACCATGCCTGCCGTTCCGCCGCCCAGCACGCTTAATACGCGTTCGGAGATGTCTTTGACATCCGCAGATCTGGCTCTCATGTAGTCGTCCTCCATGGAGGCAAACATCTGTGCAAAATTGTCTCCGGTGGAAGCCACCGCATACTCTGCATTCACCTGCTGCATATGAATGATGTTCTCAATGGATTCATTGTAATCATCATCCTCCAGCATCATCTGATGGATCTCGAAAATGGCTGCATTGGCTTCTCCCACTTCTTTCAGGGCCTTCTGATACAGCCCCTGCAGCTGCTCCATGGCGGTTTGTCTGGCCTGTCTGTAGCGGGCGATCTCCCGGTCGGGATCCTCGATCTTCACACGCTTTACCTGCTGCTCATCCTTCTTATGAACACTGATCCTGCCGATGGCAATTCCGCCAAATACACTTTTTCCCTGGTAGACTTCCATGACTTTTCTCCTCTCCTGACGATAGTTATTTTCTGTCATGAGCCTTGGCTCATTATATTACAGATTGTTCTTCACAAATTCCGTAACAGCTGCATAAGCTGCTTCCTCATCCTCACCGTCGAAGGTCAGGGTGATCTCGTTGCCGGCCTTAACAGCCAGACCCATAATACCGAAGATTCTCTTGCAGTCTCCGTTTCTGCCGTCCTTGGTCAAGGTGATCGCACTCTGGAATTCCTTTGCTACCTTTACCAGTTCTCCTGCAGGACGTGCATGGATGCCTTCGGGATCTGTGATGACATATTTAAATTCTTTCATTTCTTTTCTCCTTCAATTATACGCTATTTGTACGTTTATGCTACTTTTTTCTTCAATACGCCTAACAACAGTGCGGATACCACCGTACCTGCCACCAGTGCCACCAGATACATCACTGCGTTGCCTACTACAGGGAATACAAAGATTCCGCCGTGAGGTGCCATCAGTGTGCAGTGGAATGCCATGGACAGTGCTCCTGCCAGTGCAGAACCGATGATGCAGGAAGGAAGTACATGCAGAGGATCGGATGCCGCAAAAGGAATCGCACCTTCTGTGATGAATGCCAGACCCATGATGAAGTTGGTGGGACCTGCATCTCTCTCTTCCTTGGTGAACTTATTCTTGAACAGCAGGGTTGCCAGTGCAATCGCACAGGGAGGAGTCATACCTCCGATCATAACAGCTGCCATAATGTCGTAGTTGCCTGCGGTAATTGCTGCGGTTCCGAATACATAAGCTGCCTTGTTGAAGGGGCCACCCATATCGATAGCCATCATACCGCCCAGGATCAGTCCCAGTATGATTCGGCTGGAATCACCCATACCACTCAGGAAATTATTCAGTCCGGTATTGATGCCACCCATGATCGGTTCCACCACAAAGTTCATTGCCAGTCCCATGATCAGGATACCCACTACCGGGTAGATCAGTACCGGTGCCAGTTTTTCGATGGCATCGGGAAGCTTATCGCAGATTTTGCGAAGTCCCAGGATCAGATAACCTGCCAGGAAACCTGCCACCAATGCACCTAAAAATCCGGACTTTCCGTTGGCTGCCATCATACCACCCACAAAACCAAGTGCCAGTGCCGGTCTGTCACCGATGGCCATTCCAATGAAACCTGCCAATACCGGAAGCATCAGTCCGAATGCCACGCCGCCGATATTCTTGAACATTGCCGCTACCGGCGTAATGGTACCGAAATTACCTCTCTGGTCTGCGGGAAGCGCATTGATATCAATGCTCAGGCCATCGATCAGAAATGCAATGGCGATCAGGATACCACCGCCGACTACGAAAGGAAGCATATGGGATACGCCGTTCATCAGCTGGGTGTAGATCTTATGTGCCACGCTCTCCTTGCCGGTCACAGCTGCCTTCTCTTCTCCGTTCTCGCCGTGGAAAATTTCCACTTTACCGTTTACTGCCTCTACCAGCTGTTCTGCCTTGCCGATACCGTCGGATACCTGACAGCTGATGACCTTTTTACCGTCGAAACGATCCATGGGAACCTTGGCATCCGCTGCCACGATGATGCAGTCTGCTGCAGCAATCTCTTCTGCAGTCAATACATTTTTCGCTCCTGCAGAACCTCTGGTCTCAATCTTGATCTGACAGCCTGCTGCTTTTGCCGCCTTTTCCAGAGCTTCCGCAGCCATATAGGTGTGAGCGATTCCGGTCGGGCAGGAGGTTACCGCCAGAAGTCTGGCTCCCTTGTTCTCTTCGGTGGTAATACCGGTATCACTTAATCTGTCATCAATACTCTTGGCGCTTTCATCTGCCGCATCGATGATCTGTAAGAATTCCTCCACACTTTTGGCATTTCTCAGAGAAGTGGTAAAGTTTTCATCCATCAACATCACGGACAGTTTGCTCAGTACATCCAGATGTACGTTATCCTTGGTATTGGGTGCTGCGATCAAAAACAGCAGTGTCACCGGTTCGCCGTCCAATGCATCATACTCCACACCGTTTTTGATCACCATGGCTGCCAGACCGGGTGCCTTCACCGCATCACATTTCCCGTGAGGGATTGCAATGCCCTCTCCGATTCCCGTGGTGCTCTCTTCTTCTCTTGCATAAACCTGTGCACGATACTTCTCCACGTCAGACAGCTTTCCGCTTTTCGCCATCAGTTCCACTGCCAGATCCAGTGTTTCCTTTTTGTCAGCCGGAGCTGCATTCAGGGAAATACTTCTTTTGTCCAAAAGATCTGTAATTCTCATGTTGTAACCCATCCTCTCTTTTTTAATTTACATTTGTCGTTGTTATTGTTCTACCTGCTGTAATACCTGCATAACTTCTTCTCTGGTTGCCAGATTTTCGGAAAATGCACTGGCGCTTCCTGCAGCAATTCCCATGTGGAACGCATGTACATAATTCTTCTCTTCCATCCATCCGGTCAGAAAACCTGCCACCATGGAATCTCCTGCGCCCACACCGTTGACCAGTGTTCCCTTCGGTGCCGGAGCCTCCATACTCTGTCCGTCCGCCGCGATCAGCACTGCGCCTTCGCCTGCCATGGAGATCAGTACATTCTGTGCTCCCATCTCCTGCAATTTCTTGCCGTAAGGAACCACCTCTTCTCTGGTGGAAAGCTTCACACCGAAGATGTCACCCAGTTCATGATTGTTGGGCTTCACCAGAAAAGGATGATACGGCAATACCTTGACCAGCAGGTCTCTGGTCGCATCCACCACCGTCAGGACTCCTCTGCCCTGGATCCGTTCCAGGATCCGCTGATACATGTCATCCGGCATAGTGTAAGGAATGCTTCCTGCCAATACCAGGACATCTCCGTCTCCCAGTCTGTCAATCTTCTCCATCAGCTGTTCCAAAGCTTTCGCATCAATATCCGGGCCGCAGCCGTTGATCTCTGTTCCGTCGATGCTCTTTAACTTCAGGTTGATTCTGGTCATTCCGTGATTGATTTTGATGAAATCGGCATTTACGCCAAATTCGTTCAATCCACGGATCAGTTCCTCTCCGGTGAATCCGGCAGCATATCCCAGCGCTGTGGAATCCAGTCCCAGATTCTTCAGTACGATAGAGACATTGATTCCCTTTCCTCCCGGAAGAATCAGCTCTGACGAGGTTCTGTTCGTCATTCCCAACTGAAAGTCATCCACGGATACGATGTAATCCAGTGACGGATTGAAGGTCACGGTACAAATCATTTCTATCCCTCCTGTCTGTCATCTTTCTTGTTCTTATGATGCCATTATATATTCATATTCAGTCAAATTCAATCAATTTAATTCACAAATATGGTGCTTTATTTTGGTTGAATTTGCACAAAAGAAAAGGATGAAGTATTTCTTCATCCTTTTTCAGTGTTTATCCAACTATAGCATTTCCCTTATCGGGCTTCTTTAAACCCGTTTGCCTGTTCTTTCATTTCTTTCGCATTGGAAAGCGCCGCCTCCGTCAGTGCGTCACTGCCTAACAGTCTTGCCAGCTCCGCCAGACTTTCCTCTTCTGCCACCTTATGAATATCCGTAATGGTCATATCATCGGTACTACTCTTTTCAATGATGAAATGCACATCTGCCATGGCCGCGATCTGTGGCAGATGGGTGATACAGATAACCTGATGGGCTCCTGCCAGAATGCTTAGCTGTTCCGCCACTTTCCATGCGGTTCTGCCGCTGAT
>JBNMJR010000176.1:0-5801 GCA_050873925.1 Acetatifactor sp. | reverse complement strand
GTACAGGAATAACTCACAGACAATCAGGAGGTTTTCTTATGAAGAAGCTTAAAAAATTTGTCGCACTGTTCACACTGGCTGCTGTATGCCTTGCCGTTCCCGGTCTGGGAAAGATCAACGTAAAGGCTGCGGGACCCACCACTTATGTTCTGAATTATTCCGCCAGCAACTCCGAATGGAGATACAAAGAGGCATCCAGCTGGGGCGCAGAGGTTCAGGACCGTGAGCTGTATTATCTGCAGCAGAATATCAAAGACGGTGACTATATCGTCATTGATAATGACGTTGAAAACAACCCCTTGTCCCTGAAGGTTTCCGTTCGTCTGGGCAACCTGACCTTCAAGAATACCGTAGGTGTTCCCGTGGTCTATGCCAACGGTTATGACAGCGTTTATTTTCTGGACGGCACTTCCGGTGCTGTCAACGGTGATGTATCCCATGCCTATGTATATGGTAATGCCAAGGCAAACTTCAACAGCAATGTAGACACCCTGGAGATGATCGGTACGTCCAGTGACAAATCCAACAATCTGCATGCCACCATCAACGGTGTCGGTACCGTCAATCATCTGATTGCCAAAGACAACCGTGACCAGAGTACTTTCTACGAAGCTTACAATTTTGCCGCCGGCAAGCTGGTCGTTGAAGATGGATCCTTAAAGACCGATACCAAGGATTACAGCACTACCGCTCCCGCTGCTGCCGCAGAAACGGCTCCCGCAGCTACCGAGCAGCCCGCACAGACCGCTGCTCCCGCTCAGGCCGCTCAGCCCGCACAGAGCACTGCCGCTTCCTCTTCCGAATATGACAACGTTCCGAAGACCGGTGAAAACTCTGCAATGATCTGGCTTCTGGGTGCCGCTGTTATATGTGTGGCCGGAGGCTATACCATCCGTAAGAAAAACGCACAGTAAGCGAAAATAAAGTTTTTGGCAGCAATAAAGCCCAGTCCCCTGCGGGACCGGGCTTTATTTATTCTGTTCTTCTTATTGCACTTATTGCAGGTAGGCGTTGATCAGTTCCCAGGCCGCCTGTGTTCCGTAGCCCAGTCTCCATACCGCCACACCTCCGATATTCTTGGTCGTCATCATATTCAGCTTTACTGCGATGGATTCTGCATCTTCCAGCCAGATCTGATAGGTGGCATTCCCCGAGGTCCACTCCGCGTAATTCTGGCAGGTCTCCTCATCCCACTCTGCCGTCACGCCGGCTCTGCTCATGAAATCCGCTTCGTTGTTCATGGTAATATATTCATCTGTCACATCCGTGCCTTCGGTCTTCCACAGGATTGTGTAGAACGGAAGAGCATTGACCACCTTATTCGCAGGTACCTCCTGCAATGTTCTGTCCAGACCGCCTGATACATAGCTGATACTTGCCACGCTTCCGGGATCCTTGCTTCCGTGCCAGTGTTCGTCATATCCCATGATAATGACATAATCCGCAACCTTGCCCTGAATATCCAGACGGTAATAATCATTGAAATTAAACGGTACATAGTTGGCAATAGATAACACCAGTCCCTTATTGCGGCACTGAATGGAAAGTTCACGTATAAATTCCACATAGTGCGGTCCGCAGTCACTGCTCAACTGTTCGAAGTCCACATTGATGCCATCCAGTCCCAGACTGACCGCAGCATCCACCACATTCTGTACAAAATTCTGTCTGCTGGTGGTGGAGGACAGCATATTCAGGGTACTGATGGCCGTTCCGGTCTCATTGGCATAATTAAAGTTGTCCACAACGCCCCATACCTGCAGGCCCATATTGTGAGCCGTGGTTACATAGTTCGTCGTTCCGAAGTTCCGGATGCCTCCGTTCTCATCCGTCAGACTGAACCATGTCGGTGCAATGACATTCATCCCCTTCGTGCCGGATACCATGGAGTACAGAGTATCATTACCACCCACACCACCAATGGAATGCCAGCCCAGGCAGATCTTGCTGTCAGAGGTCAGGGAAGTATATTCCGGCTCCTGATAATCCGTTACCGGAGTCTCAGTCTCCTCCGTAATGTCTCCCAGACGCTTGTTCTCCACATATCCGATCACGGAATCCGCTGTCTTTACCTTACTCCAGGTCTCCATCTGCTCCAGGATCTCCAGGGTATCCCCCTTGGCTGCCTGTGTGAGGATCGGGCTCTTCACACCGCCCCGCAGACGGACTGCCGTATCCTTTTTCAGCTGTGCCACCTGTCTGGTTCCCCATTCGGTGTAGACCTGCACATGTCTGTCATAACAGTTATAAGAATAATTCGTGAACAGTTTTACATAATCCGCCGCCACGTAAACGGTATCTCCTTCCGCGAAGCTGATCACATACCCGGTATCCTGTGTGCCTTCCGCTGTCGTATAGGAAGTCTCCCCGAAGGTCGTGCGGATCACCTCTGTGGGGTTGGCATACAATAACAGATTTTCCGTCATATCCGCGTAAAACACTTCGTTCATATATTTATGGACAGTTGCCAGATCAAAATAGCACACGCCATCTCTGACCAGCGCCTGTTCTTCTACCATTTCATCCTGTAGAATAATGGCACTTCTGTCGCTCTCTGACACCTGATAAAATTCGTTCCAGTCTGCCTCTTCCTTGCTGTAGGAATATTTGTCCAACAGCACTTTTCCCAGTGCTCCGCCCGCGATCACAAGGATCAGCAGGATTGCTATGATCACCGGTAGTATTTTTTTCTTCATATGTGCTCCCATCCGCAGGCAGTTGCCTGCACCATTCTTGCCTTTTCTTCCGTTCCGTCTTCAATCGGCAGAACAGTTTTATTCTATCACAATTCCTCTATATAATACAAGGAACAATAGATACAGATCCTACACTGCGGGATACAGCCAGAGAGGCAATCCCGTTTTGCATCCCCGCAGCGTATTCTCTGTTTCAAAGCATTACCCCGGGCAAGAGCTGACACCCTTTAGCGCAGATCCACCTTATCCAGCCGGACCTGGCTGATTTTGCCCTGTTCTCCCAATATATAGTCTGCCATATACGGGCTTTCTTCTCTGACGGCATATTCTGCCGCCTGCGACGGTGAGACCTTTTCTCCGTCGACATACAATTCTGTGCCGTTCTTTTGAAGCTTTCGAAAATATTTTTCCACCTTTCTCCTGGGAAGCTTCTTCCCGGGAGTCACGGCTTCCCGGTCCTCCACAGACACCTCCTGTCCGCAGCATTTTTTACCAAAAGGATCGTGAAACACTTTAAAATAACGCTGCTTTTTCCGATAGTACGCATAAATGCCTCTGACAGTACTTGTAGTAATTTGTGTAAAAATGTTGGAATTATGTTCGTGAAAATTATCCGTTGAAATATTATGACCAGACACGTATATGCCTGTAAGACATCTCCATACTATATTTTACAGATCAGCATAACCTATCCTTCCCAAATACATTAACAGCCATCTGCATCATAAAATAAAAAGGGGATGAAATGGAACGAATCGTTCCCTGGTAAATCAACAAGAAAAAATGAAAACTGTCGGCCTCCTCTCCGTACCGGAGTATCAGAGACATCTATAGGTCGGATTATACACTGCGTCCCGTTATTTGGCAAGATGTTTTATTAAATTTTTTTAAACTGTGAATAGCTTCTATTGACTAAAATATAGGGAAAGTATAAGCTATATACCATACCAATGCGAAAGCAGAAAGGAAGTGTTGTCGCATGAAAATAGAAAAAGTAAATGAAAATCAGATTCGCTGCACCCTGACCCGCGAGGATCTCGCCAGCCGCGAATTAAAAATAAGTGAGCTTGCCTACGGTACGGAAAAAGCAAAATCTCTGTTCCGGGATATGATGCAGCAGGCCAATTTTGAATTTGGATTCGAAGCAGAGGATATTCCTCTGATGATCGAAGCCATCCCTCTGAATGCGGATTGTATCGTATTGATCATTACCAAAGTGGAAGATCCGGAGGAGCTGGATACCCGTTTCTCCCGTTTTGCGCCTTCCGTCACGGAAGACAATGATGAGGAGGCCGACCTGGCTTCCGCCGACGAGGTTCTGGATCTGTTCCGCCGCATCCAGCAGGACGAAGAGGCTGCCAAAGCTTCCGCCCCCGCTCCCGAGGAGGACGACGCCGTCCGTTCCCGCCTTTTTTGCATGAATTCCCTGCATCAGGTTATCAGTGCCGCTGCTGTGGTCGGCCGGCACTATCACGGTCTCAGCACCCTATACCACGAAGAGGGAACCGATGACTATTATCTCATTCTCACGCAGGGAGCGGAAGATCGTGATGTCTTCGACAGAGTCTGCAATGTCATCTCCGAATATGGCATTCCCAGACGTTCCACCACGGCAGGCCGGACTTTTCTGGAAGAGCACTGTTCCACTCTGATCGCGGGCCATGCTTTGCAGAGTCTTGCAAATGTGTAACTTGTATCAATGAATAAAAAAATAAGAGAGCCCCTTCACCGGGAGCTCTCTTATTTTATAAAATGATCTTTTTGTAAATGTGTAAACAGATTACGGATTACATCTCCTCGATCACTTTCATAAGCTCATCTACATCAATGCCATGTACCATAGCTGCCTCCTCCAGGGTCTCTCCCTGTGAAGCAGGGCATCCCAGGCAATGCATTCCTGCATCGAGGAGTACGGGAGCTACTTCAGGATTGGCACGTAAGATCTCACCAATGGTCATGTCTTTTGTTACTCCGGTCATATCGGTCTCCTTTCTGCCGTATAAGGCTTTTTTAGTATAATACTTTCCCCCGTATTTTACAAGAATATTCTTGTACATCAGCATTTGTCCGCCCCGGGGATCAACTCTGCCACACACCACATTCATAAACGCATTTACTTCGCAAATGGTGCCGCTTTGCGGCTCATCTTTTATTTCATGTTGGTGCGCTTTGTCCATAAAAAGGCAATCACCTCGCTCCGCGCACAAGCGCCCTCACCAGGCGATTGTCTTTTTATGTCAGAGCTGATGTACAAAACTTGGAACAATGCCTAAAAAGGTTGACACTTACCCTTGTCAGGTAGTACACTTTTATCGTAAAGAAACAGCTTGGGATACCAGTGAAACCGGTACTCTCAGTTGATAATATTAATTGTTTTTACCAGAAGGAGGTAAATTTTCATGGCAGAAGCATGGAGAAGCTTTAAAAAAGATGGCCATTGGGATGTAGACGTCAATGTACGTAACTTCATCCAGACCAACTACACTCCGTATGATGGAGATGAGAGCTTCCTGGAAGGACCTACCGAAGCAACTGATAAGCTTTGGGGCAGACTTCAGGAGTTACAGAAGGAAGAGCGTGAGCACGACGGCGTTCTGGAGTGCGAGACCGAGGTTGTATCCGGTCTGACCGCTTATGGCCCTGGCTATATCGATGAGTCTATGAAGGATCTGGAGCAGATCGTTGGTCTGCAGACAGACAAGCCCTTAAAGAGAGCATTCATGCCTTATGGTGGTATCAAGATGGCTCAGCAGGCTGCAAGCACCTATGGTTATGAAGTTAACCCTAAGTTCGACAAGATCTTCAACGAGTATCACAAGACTCACAACCAGGCAGTATTTGATGCTTATACCGATGAGATGAAGGTTGCTCGTCATACCCATATCGTTACCGGTCTTCCCGACACTTATGGTCGTGGACGTATCGTAGGCGACTACAGAAGAGTTGCTCTGTACGGTATTGATTTCCTGATCGAAAAGAAGAAAGAGGATAAGAAGAACTGCGGTAACGGTACAATGACCGAGGAAGTTATCCGTCTGAGAGAAGAAATTGCTGAGCAGATCAAGGCTCTGCAGGGAATGAAGGAAATGGCTAAGATTTACGGCT
>JBNMJR010000175.1:0-5807 GCA_050873925.1 Acetatifactor sp. | reverse complement strand
TCCCACAGGGTCCTCTGCGCCGGATACCATAAGGATCGGCAGGTTCTGCGGTACCTTCTCCAGGTTTTCCTGCTTCTGCAGTCTGCGGATCAGCTCAAACAGCGTCTGGAACCCGTTCACGGTAAAAGTAAATCCGCACAGTTCATCCGCTATATAGCGGTCTACGTTTTCCGGATTCCGGCTGAGCCAGTCACTTGCGGTTCTGGGTGCATCGATCCGTTTGTTATAGTTTCCGAATGCAGCTTTGTCAATAAAACGGCTGACGTGCTTTGAACCACAGAACAGCTTCTGTATGCCTGCCATAGCTTTGGAGCAAAGGATCAGCCCCCCGGACTGCATTCCTGTTCCTACAATTACCGCCCCGTCGATTCCCTTACCGTAACGACACAGATAATTTCTCGTAATAAAGGAACCCATACTGTGTCCCAAAATAACATAGGGCACATCCGGATAGCTTTCCTCCGTGATCTTCTTCAGACGGTGCACATCCCGCACCACTACCGTTGCCGGATCCTGTTCGCAGAAATAGCCGTAAGTGCCACCTTCCGCCACAGATTTTCCGTGTCCGAGATGATCTTCTCCGGTGACAAGGATTCCTCTGGCAGTCAGAAATTCCGCCAGGTTCTCATAGCGCTCCACATACTCTGCCATTCCGTGCACTACCTGCACAATGCCTTTTACATTGCCGTCATCGGGAGTATATCTCACTGCATGGATACGGCTTTCGCCGTCCCGGGAATCAAAGTAAAACTCTTCCTTGATCATAGGACCTCCTTGGTTGCGGAAAAATCATAGGACGCACAAAACAAATGTCAGTTTTACAGCCATCTGCTTTGGCGTCCTATTCATTATATATCATTTCTCATAAAATTTTAAGCCCTATATTGCTTTTTTGTAAAATAGTAACAGTTTCATCCGCGTCCTTCGCAAAGTTGCGTTGTCATATACTATTTAACAGATTTCTGCTCCGGCAGGCATATTCTTCTCCGGGCTAACCAGAGCCAGATTGCCTTCCGCATCTTCTGCGCACAGGATCATGCCCTCGGACAATACTCCTGCCAGTTTCGCAGGCTTCAGATTCACCAGTACCATGACCTTCTTGCCCACCATTTCCTCGGGGCTGTAATGTGCCTTGATACCGGAGACGATCTGACGTACCTGACTGCCGATCTTCACCTGGCTGCACAAAAGCTTCTTGGACTTGGGTACTGCCTCACAGGAGATGATCTCACCTACCTGGAACTGCATTTTTGCGAAGTCGTCATATTCGATCTCTGCCTTGGGCTCGATATCGATAGCTTCCTGCTCTGCCTTTTCCGCCTCGGCATTTGCCTCTTCCGCTTCATGCTCTGCTGCTGCCTTGATCATGGCTTCTTCCAGCTCTGCCTCTTTTTTTGCTACATCCTTCATATCCAGACGGGCGAAAAGGATCTCGGGCTGATCGGTCACCTTGTTGCCGCTCTCATACAGGCCGAACTGCTCCAGCTGATCGAAGTCACGCAGGGAGGTATTCAGCTGTTTTGCGATCTTCTCTGCGGTCTCGGGCATATAAGGCTCTAACAGGGATGCACCAATGATGATGCCTTCCACCAGATTGTACAGAACGGTAGCCAGACGGTCTGCCTTGGCTTCGTCCTTGGCCAGTACCCAGGGTTCGGTCTCATCAATGTATTTGTTGCAGCGTTTAAAGATGCCGAAGATCTCGGTCAGGGCATCTGCTACACGCAGTTCTTCCATTTTGGCTACTACTTTTGCATAAGTACCGGTCACGGTCTGCTTCAGATCCGCATCCACTGCCGCATCGTTCTCAGTCAGCTGTACGTTCTTATTCTCCACCACGCCGCCAAAGTACTTGTTGCTCATGGAAATGGTACGGTTCACCAGGTTGCCCAGGGTGTTGGCCAGATCGGAATTGGTACGCTCTGCCACCAGTTCCCAGGTCAGGTTGCCGTCATTTTCGAAAGGCATCTCGTGCAGTACATAGTAACGTACCGCATCCACGCCGAAATAATCTACCAGATCATCCGCATAGACCACGTTTCCTTTGGATTTGCTCATCTTGCCGCCGCCCATGAGAAGCCAGGGATGTCCGAATACCTGCTTCGGCAGGGGCTCGCCCAGTGCCATCAGGAAAATGGGCCAGTAGATCGTATGGAAGCGAATGATGTCCTTGCCGATCAGATGCAGGTCTGCGGGCCACAGCTTCTTGTACTGCTCGGTGCTGTTGCCGTCTGCATCATAGCCGATACCGGTAATGTAGTTGGTCAGCGCATCCAGCCATACATAAATGACATGCTTGGGATCGAAGGTCACCGGAATACCCCAGGTAAAGGAAGTACGGGATACGCACAGATCCTGTAAACCGGGGAGCAGGAAGTTGTTCATCATCTCATTCTTACGGGAAACGGGCTGAATGAACTCAGGATGCTCATTAATATGCTTGATCAGCCTGTCTGCATATTTGCTCATGCGGAAGAAGTAAGCCTCCTCCTTGGCAGGCTTTACCACACCGCCGCAGTCCGGGCACTTGCCGTCCACCAGCTGGGACTCGGTCCAGAAAGACTCACAGGGAGTACAATACATTCCCTCGTAAGCTCCCTTGTAGATGTCACCCTGATCATAGAGACGCTTGAAGATCTTCTGTACCTGCTTCTCATGATCCTCATCGGTGGTACGGATGAACTTATCATAAGAAATATTCAGCAGATCACATAATCCGCGGATAATGCCGGCGATCTTGTCTACATGCTCCTTGGGGGTGATGCCGGCTGCCTCTGCCTTCAGTTCGATCTTCTGACCATGCTCGTCGGTACCGGTCTGGAAGAAGACATCATAACCTTCTTTTCTCTTAAAACGTGCGATACTGTCTGCCAGTACGATCTCGTAGTTGTTGCCGATATGAGGCTTTGCGGATGTATAGGCAATCGCTGTGGTAAGATAATATTTTCCTTTGCTTTCCATAAATCACATTCTCCTTTTCTTTATTTTAATTCCAACGGATTGTTCCGTGCTCCGCACTCTCACAATCCAACCCAATATTCGCATATCGTGAAGCTTACGCTCCACTTTTATGCTCATATCGGGGCAGGTCATCAAGTCATAAAATTACTCTTGTGCAAGCACATCGTAATTTTTGACTTGTGACCTTGTTGCAATAAAAAAGTCTCCTCAAAGAACTTTATGTTCTCCAAGAAGACGAGCGTTGTCTCGTGTTACCACTTCTCTTCATCTGTACCTCGCAGTACAGACCTCTTCGGGTCCGTAACCCTATCCGCTGTAACAGGCGGATCCTGTCGCAGCCTTGCTTCCACCGTTCTGTTCCGGTGTCCGTTCGGTGCGCCGCTCAGAAGCCATCTTCTCTATTCGTCCGTTCCATTCCTCTCAGCCTGCCGGAATGTTCTCTGTAAAACTTCTATAATAGATACTCTCTTCCTCATTGCATTTGCGTATTCTTACAGTAGCACAGGAAATGTGCCCTGTCAATGCAGTTTTTGTTGCCATGCGATCGTAAAGGTGTATAATAGTATATTATATAAGGTAATATTTACACCATACATAAGAGGTCATAAATAATGAAACAAAGTAAACTGCCGAAGCAGGCTCTGATCATTCTGAGCATTGCTCTGGTACTGGTAATTTCTACAGTTATGTGGAGTTCTGCCCAGATCACGCAGGATGCAGAAGAGGAAATGCAATCCACCCTCCGGGATGTTGCCACGCAGAATGCCCTGATCGTGCAGCAGGAGATCCGTGAAAACTTCAACTTACTATACAGTCTTGCCGACGAGATCAGTGTTTCTCCCGGCGCAGCCAACGTCAGTTCCATTGCCTCACAGCTGGGATCTTTCGTATCCACCTATGAATTCAAGAGGATCGGCTTTGTCTCACCGGACGGGCAGGTGGTAACCACCGACGGCTACATACAGGATCTGTCCAGCCGCGAATTTTTCAAAGAAGGGATGCAGGGACTGCCGGGTATTACCAATACTCTTCAGGATCGTATCGGCACTCCGGAACCCATCAACGTGTTCAGTATTCCCGTATATAATCAGAGCAATGCGATCATCGGTGTGCTGTTTGCCACCTACCGGAATCAGCATTTTCAAGAAGTTCTGGGAGTACAATCCTTTAATAATCAGGGATTCAGCTGCCTGCTGAATCAGGACGGTGAGCTGATCGCCACCTCCTCCAATGCACCGACTTCCCTGCAGGACGCGACCCGGATGTCCGATTATCTGACTATGGATGCCCGTAACGATCAGCCCTGGCAGGATCTGCGCACACTGCTTCGCGGCTCCTCTTCCAGCGGTGGTTATTTCTACGGAGACAGCCAGCAGTATTATTACTACGCCGCAGCGTTAGACAACCTCCGCAGCGACAGGCAATGGTTCGTCCTGACCATCGTTCCGGATCAGGTACTTTCCAGCCGTTCTGCTCCGGTATTGCTTCAGGTGCGGCTGTTGATCCTGCTGATCATTCTGATCGCCGGCGGCGGTACTTTTGCTTATGTGCACAGCATTCGTACACAGCGCAGACAGCTGTATCGTCTGGCTTATGTGGATCCCCTGACGAATGGTGATAATTTTGCCTGCTTCAAGGAAAAAATGTCTCGCCGTAACGGAGACCGTGGATTCTATGTAGCGCTGGATCTCCAGGATTTCAAGCTGATCAACAATACCTGCGGTGTGGCCAAGGGTGACGAAACTCTGGCTGAAGTATGGGATCTGCTGCAGGCCAGTACGCATCTGGGTGAATTTTCCGCCCGCATCAATGCGGATCGTTTCATCCTGTTCCTGCGTGACAAGGACCGTCGTACCTTAGAGCCCCGGCTGGAATGTCTGTGTCAGGATATTTCCAATCTGTCTACGAAGCTTAATATCCCCAGCCTCTTCCCTCTGTGCGGTGTCTATGAGACTGCCGACCATAAGGAAATCGAGCAGAATTACGGCAAAGCTGTACAGGCCAAATATCTGGTAAAGGGGAAACGCACCAAACATTATGCTTTTTATGAGGAGCTGGATATTGAACAGCTTTCCGAAGATCGTCTGATGGAGGGTGTCTTTGATGATGCTCTGAAGAACGGGGAATTCCACCTGTGGTATCAGCCGAAGGTGGATCCTGTGAAAGGCAACATTCTGGGTGCGGAAGCTCTGATCCGTTGGGAACGTCCCGACGGCACCATGCTTTCCCCGGGCAAATTCATTCCTCTATTTGAGAAAAACGGTAATATCACGACCCTGGATGAATATGTATTCCGCACCGTATGTGCGCAACAACAGAAGTGGCTGCAGGCCGGAGCAAAGCTGTATCCGATCTCCGTGAACATTTCCAGAGTCAGCCTGTACTATAGCAATGTGGTGGACAAGTACCGGGAAATTCTGAATTCCTTCCAGTTGGATCCCAGATATGTTCCGCTGGAGATCACCGAAAGTGCCACGATCAACAACAGTGACATTTCCTCTCTGATCGAGCAGTTCCATGAAGCGGGATTTACCCTGCTGCTGGATGACTTCGGTAGCGGATATTCTTCCCTGGCTTCACTGAACATCATGCATTTCGATACGATCAAGCTGGATAAGAGTCTGATCGATTACATCGGTGACCGGAAGGGTGAACAGTTGCTGTTGCATATCACACAGTTATTGCAGAGTTTTGGCATGACCATTACCGCAGAAGGTGTTGAGACTTCGGATCAGGTAGAATTTCTGAAGAATCTCCACTGTGATGACATTCAGGGATATTTCTTCTCGAAACCACTGCCGTTAAACGAATTTGAAGATTTTGCCAGAAAACATACAGGTCTGTAG
>JBNMJR010000174.1:0-5837 GCA_050873925.1 Acetatifactor sp. | reverse complement strand
GTTCCTGGTGGAACAGGGCAGTGCCAAGCATCTTCTCCACAAGATCATGGGAGATATGGTACAGCAGGAGGGCTTTTCCGAGATTGAATTTTCTGCCATGCAGGAGATTGGCAATATCATCACGGGAGCTTATCTGAATTCCCTGTCCATGTTGACGAATCTGACCATTATTCCCACCCCGCCGTCTCTGACACTGGATATGGCAGGCGCTATTCTCAGTGTTCCCGCCATCGAATTCGGAACACTGGGAGACAAGATCCTGCTGATACAGTCTCAGTTCTATGATGAAGTTGAGATCGACGGATATTTTATTCTGGTTCCCGATATTGAATCCTACCCGAAGATTCTGACATCTTTGGGAATACCTGTAGCATAGATTCTGGAGCGCAGAAGAAGGGGAGCAGAATGAGCGAGATTATTAAAGTAGGGATGGCGGATCTGAAGACCTGCGTAAGCCCGGACGGAGTGACAACTCTGGGACTGGGATCCTGCGTGGGAATAGCAATCCGCGATCCGGTGACAAAAATAGGCGGTCTGGCGCATATTATGCTGCCGGACAGCACTACGATCCGTAACAGTAATCAGAACATTGCGAAATTTGCAGATACCGGAATCGATGAACTGGTACGCCAGATGGAGAAACTGGGAGCGAAAAAGGCAAGAATGGTTGCCAAGATCGCCGGCGGAGCTACCATGTTCACGTTTCAGGGCAGAAACGACATGATGCAGGTGGGGGATCGCAATGTGGAGGCTGTGAAGAAGAAGCTGAAAGAGATTAACATTCCTATTTTGGCGCAGGATACAGGCAAAAATTATGGAAGAACCGTAACCTTTTATCCGGAGACCGGGGAGTTCCATATTCGTGCGGTAGGAAAGAGCGAATCCATCATTTAAAGGTGGACGACCGGATGGGTAAATTATGAACAGAAAGAATATGCCATTGCTTTTGATGCTGATCGCAGGTGCATGTACCTGGATCGTAACGCTGGTGAGAAATTATTCGTTACTGGCAGGCCTTGTGGCACTTTTTACTGTTATGTTGCTGTTTTATTGTCTGGGAAGTGTGATCCGGCTGTTGCTGGACCGTTTTGACAGACAGAATGAAGAGAAGGCAAAACAGGAGCAGGAAGAAAAAGAGAAGGCTTTACAAGAGGAAGAAGCTGCTGGGTCGCAGGAGGGCACAGCGCAGAAGGGTGTAAGCGATTCGAATGGATGAAGCCGGTAAGAAGAGGTTATTAGAAGAATATGCTGCTAATAAGCGACCGGAGACCAGAGAACAATTGATACTGGAGTATGCTCCGCTCGTCAAGGTAGTAGCGGGACGACTGAGTATGTATCTGGGCTATAATGTGGATTACGAAGACCTGGTCAGCTACGGAATCTTTGGATTGATCGATGCCATTGACAAGTTCGATTGTCTCAAAGAAGTCAAGTTCGAGACCTATGCCAGTCTGCGGATCCGGGGAGCCATTCTGGACCAGATCCGTAAAATGGACTGGATCCCCCGGACGATAAGACAACGGCAGAAGAAGATTGACGCGGTCATCAAGGAAGTGGAACAGACCACCGGGCGCAGTGCAACGGATGAGGATATTGCAGCCGGCCTGGGAATTTCTGCGGAGGAATATCTGGACTGGCAGTCCCAGATGAAGATCACCGGTCTGGTATCTCTGAACGAGTACATGGATCAGGGAAGTGATGTCTCACAGGATTATAGCAGACATACAACAGCACGTTTTGACGGCCCGGAAGAAAGTGTGGAAAAAGAAGAACTGACCAAAGTTCTGGGAGAAGCACTGGAACTTCTGACGGAAAAGGAAAAGAAAGTAGTTACGCTATATTATTATGAGGATCTGACATTGAAGGAAATCAGCAATATTCTGGAGGTGTCGGAGTCCAGGGTATCCCAGCTACATACCCGTGCTTTACAGAAAATGAAGACAAAAATGGGAAACTACATGGGACTTTTGTAGAACCTTGTTGACCCGCAACGGAATGCGGGATGGGAAGGCAGAGGAAAAGGCGTATGCAGAATGGCTATTTTCAGGTGGTGAAAACACCGGGAGGTTATGGATTACAGATCTTCCAACCCAGGGATGGAGGAGAGGACGTAAGACTGCAGGAGGTAATGGATTATCTGGACAGACAGTCCGTACCTTATGATCCCATGTCCATTAAAAAGGCAATTCTTGCGGAAGAGGATACGGTTTGTTTCCTGGAGCGAAAAGACTGCCCGGAGATTGAGGAATCCTGCCGCATAGAAGTCAGTGAGGACAATATGCAGGTAATCGTGCGGTTCTATCCGGCATCTCAGACTGGAAAACGGGCGACGATGGACAGTGTGATCAAGGATCTCAGATTCCGGAATATTGTCTATGGAATCCAGATGAGTGTTCTGCAGGATCATTTCATGTCTGACGGAATCTATTGTACCGATCTGGTAGTAGCCCGGGGAAAAGAGCCCAGACATGGGACGGATGCTTACATTAAATATTATTTTAATACAGATATTCATGCACAGCCGACACTGAAAGATGACGGTACGGTGGACTATTTCCATCTGAACATGATCAATCCCTGTAAGAAGGGGCAGCTGCTTGCGGAGATCATTCCGGAGGATGAGGGTGAATACGGTACTACGGTACAAGGGGCGAGGATACGTCCCAGGCAGGTAAAGAAAGCCCATCTGGAATTTGGCCACAATATAGAGATTTCCGAGGACCGGAGAAGACTTACTTCTCTTGTGGACGGACATGTTTCCCTGGTAGAAGGGAAAGTGTTTGTATCGGATGTCTATGAAGTGGAAAATGTGGATCTGTCTACCGGAAATATTGATTTCGAAGGCAGTGTACAGGTAAACGGCAATGTTTCTTCCAATTTTGTCATCCGTGCAGGCGGCAACGTGATCATAAGCGGTGTCGTGGAAGGAGCCTATATTGAAGCAGGCGGCAATATTATCATTGCCCGCGGTATGAACGGTATGGCAAAAGGTACATTGAAAGCGGGCGGCAATATTGTGGCAAAATTCCTGGAGAATGCCACGGCCAGCGCCGGAGGCTATGTCAGCACGGAGTCTATTCTGCATAGTAATGTAACGGCCTCCACGGAGATACAGGTAACCGGTAAGAAGGGATTTATCACCGGCGGGCATGTACGCGCCGGACAGAAGATCGAAGTTAAGACCCTGGGGGCAACTCTGGGAGCGCCGACGGTAGTGGAAGTCGGTGTGGATCCGGAGAAAAAAGCGGAATATATGAAACTTCAGAAAGAGGTTTCCGAGATTGTGAAGAATATCCGCAGTCTGCAGCCGATCCTTGCCAATTTTGCGGAAAAGAAGAGCAAAGGTGTCCGTTTTACTCCGGATCAGGTCAATTATATCAGGAATACTGCGGCCTCCATGGAGACGCTCAAGAGGAGCCTGGAGGAAAAGAACCGGCGCATGCAGGAACTGCAACTGGAGTTCAACCCGCAGGAACGGGCCATGGTACAGGTACGCGGAGAGGTATATCCGGGAACCACGATCATTATAGGAGATTCTTCCATGCAGGTGAAGAGTACCTATCATTATTGTCGTTTCGAGCGTATTGACGGAGATGTGAAGTCCACACCACTGTAACCTGCGGCAGATGATCACAGGGACAGAAAATGACAGAAAAGAGGAAAACTTATGTCGTTTGGATCTTTGGAGGTTGCGTCGATCCCGCGAACGCAGGATTACACGACGATGAAGCAGAATGAAGATAACAAGGGCGCATTTCAGCAGATGACGCTGGGAGAGCATGCACAGAAACAGACGGAACATCGGACCAGAGAAGTGCACAGCAGCGATAATGCAGACTGGTATACGGGGCAGTATGATGCCAAGGAAAAAGGAAAGAATGAGTATGCCGGTAACGGTGGAAAGCACCGGAAAAAAGAAAATCCCGAAAAAGACGGTATGGTGGTGACCAGACAGCATCAGGGATTTGATATTAAGATCTGAGAATACAAAGGAAAAGCAGTATGGGTATATTAGAAGTGGTTCTGCTGATCGCAGGAATCGTAATATTTATAGGAAGTTTTTTATTACCTTCCGGAGGAGAAAGCGGAATCAATAAGGAAGCAGCAAAAGAAGAAATCAAAGGTCTTGTGGAAGAAGAAATGCGGACGGTTCGCAGCCAGATGCAGGATAAAATGGACGAGACCTCGGAAGACGCACTGGAGAAGGCGGAACGTTCTCTGGAACGTCTGACCAATGAAAAGATCATGGCAGTGAGTGAATACTCCGATACGGTATTGCAGGAGATCCACAAGAACCATGAAGAGGCCATGTTTTTATACGATATGCTGAACAACAAGCATGCCAATATCAAGGATACCGTATCCAAAATGGATAAGGCAGTGAAGGCAGCGGAAGACAAGGCCAAGGTGAAAGCAGAAGAAAATGAGAAGCCCGGGAAGCAGAGTGCGACGGAAGAACAGCCGGCAGAAGTACAGAAACCGGCAGAAACGATAGAGACTTCCGGATCTCCGGAGATCGGATTCATGGGTGAAACCGCAGAAGAAGGTCAGAATAACAACGAAAAGATCCTGGAAATGCACAGACAAGGCAAGTCCACAGTGGCGATCGCCAAGGAACTGGGTCTGGGGGTCGGTGAAGTGAAGCTTGTGATCGACCTGTATAAAGCCTGACAGCAATCGTAGGAATTAAGGACGGAGATATCGATGAAATTAAAATATTATCTGCGCGGTCTCGGAATCGGCATGATCGTGACGGCACTGATTCTGGGGATCAGTTTTTCCAATCGACAGGATCAGACATCCCAGACTATGACGGATGACCAGATCAGAGAACGTGCGGCAGAACTCGGAATGGTGGACAGCAGTGAGCTGACGCTGGCAGCACTGCAAAACAGTGCAAAACAGCCGACGGAAAGCATGCCGGAGGAAACCACGCAGACACAGGAACAGAACAATGCAGAGACAACGTCTTCCGTAGAAACACAGGAGACACAGGTGGCGACGGAGCCGGAGACAACGCAGGAACCGGAAGCTACCGTGGAACCGGAAGCTACCGTGGAGCCGGAGGTAACCGAAGCACCGGAGCTGACTCCCACACCCGATACGGCAGCGCCGGAACAGGGACAGACCACCGGTATAACGATCCGGAGAGGTGACGATTCCGGCAGTGTCAGCAGACAGCTTTATGAAGCCGGACTGGTAGAGAATGCGAAGGCATTTGACAACTATTTGTGTAATAACGGCTACAGCCGCAGTATCAATCCCGGTACTTATGAGATTACTTCCGGGACTTCCGAAGAGGAAATCGCCAAAATAATCACAGGAAAACATTAAAAACCCCTTGTCATAGGGGTTTTCCTATGTTATAATCGCACTGTTGCGACAAAAAACACGCCTTTCGATTTGACGATGGTGCTCCTGCTTTTGCAGAGGTCTTCGTCAGAGCTAACCGGGTTCTTAACGCGTCCCGGCAGAAAAGAAATGCGGAAGATTTTAACCAAATGGAGGTAAAGACATGAGCGTTATTTCTATGAAGCAGTTACTTGAAGCAGGTGTTCATTTCGGACATCAGACCAGAAGATGGAACCCTAAGATGGCTCCTTACATCTTCACCGAGAGAAACGGTATCCACATCATCGATCTGCAGAAGTCCGTTGTAAAGGTTGACGAGGCTTACAAGGCAGTATCCGAGATCGCTGCACAGGGCGGCACCATCCTGTTCGTTGGTACCAAGAAGCAGGCACAGGACGCTGTAAAGGTTGAAGCTGAGCGTTGTGGTATGTACTATGTAAATGAGAGATGGTTAGGTGGTATGCTGACCAACTTCAGAACCATCC
>JBNMJR010000173.1:0-5907 GCA_050873925.1 Acetatifactor sp. | reverse complement strand
GCAGAAAGAAGTGGCGAGTCTTCTTGGCATCTCACAATCCTATATTTCAAGGCTGGAGAAAAAGATCATGCGGCAGCTGAAAAAGGAGATCAGTCTGCATATTTGACTTTGCATTCCGGCGGGATACATGATACTATAAAAGAGCGGGACCAAGCCGCTTTGCAGAAATAGAAAAGAACCTCAGAAGGACAAAGGCATGATACAGCGTGACGATATATTATCCATGGAATATTTGAAAAAGACGGAATTCACCGGTTGTCATCAGGGGATGCGCTACCGCCTGGAACAGACCACAGATCCCGAGGACCCGGAAGGCGGCAAGAAGCTTCTGGTGACGGTCTGGCCGGAGCCTTTTAATTATTTCAAGACCCCGGAGGAGAAGAAGCAGAGAGCATTGTTTTCCTTTGACGAGGACGGTGTGGTGGACGCGGTTGGCTGGATGAACGACAGATTATTTGAGAATAAGAAGCTATGGGATGAGGCCCCTTCTCACTGGGACACTTATCAGATGTGAAACGGGAATCTTAAGAGACAGATATAGGATGAAGAAAGAATGATTTGGAAATATATAATAAAGGATCTGAACGGCGCCATGAAATATCTGCCCTATGGTGTGATGGCCGGTGCCGTGATGGGGCTGATCCTGAATGCAATGAATGCCAGGAGGGAGCGGAAAGGAAAAGAAGCCTTTCCGATGGCAGGCCTCATGGCGTTTTCTCTGTACCTTATGATCATACTGGTGATCACTTTTTTCTCCAGGGAGGATGGCAGCAGGAACCGCGCCATGGATCTGGAACTTTTCTCCACCTGGGGGATCAATACGAGAAATAATGCCTTCGTGATGGAAAATGTATTGCTTTTTATTCCGTATGGCTTTGTGTGTCCCTGGGCATTTCCCTGGCTTAGGGGATTTTTTCGGAATACTTTTGCAGCCTTTGTGACCAGCCTGGGAGTGGAGACTTTTCAGCTTATTACCGGAAGAGGCTATTTTCAGATTGACGATATCCTGACCAATGTGCTGGGGGCGGTGATCGGGTATGTGATATTTCATATTCTGTATGGTATGGTGCGGAGATTCCGCAGGCAATAAAAGTGAAATCGAAAAATCATATGAAAAATGGAGGAGATACTTAAGATGAGACCGGAAGAGACGCAGAAAGCTTACAAGGGAAATGCCGACCGCCCCATCGAACAGGCGAGCCAGGATGAATTCGAGGTCAGCCCTTATGTGGAAGGTCTCGGCGACTTTACACTGGACTGTGAGACCCCACTGACCATAGCGGTACAGGGAGCCTGGGGAAGCGGCAAGACCAGTATGATGAATATGCTGCAAAAATATCTGGAGGAGACCGGCAGGGTGGAGACCATCTGGTTCAATACCTGGCAGTTCTCCCAGTTCAACATGGATGAGCAGATCTCTCTGACCTTCTTAGAGCACCTGACCAAGGAGTTGGGAAAAGTAGTGGGAGATAAGAACGGGCATGCGCAGGAGATCGGCAAAAAGGTACTGGGTGTGACCAAAGGACTGGCAGCAGGGTTGGTGTCCAACTATTTCGGAGACGATATCGGCAAGGTGACCAAAGAGCTGGTAGGCGTAGATAAGGACGAGGACATTGCAGACAAGATTTTGCATCTGAAGAATGATTTCCAGCAGCTGATCAATACTGTGGCAGAGGATGGAAAAAAACGTGTTGTGATCTTCATAGATGATCTGGACCGTCTGCAGCCGATCCACGCTATAGAACTTTTGGAAGTGCTGAAGCTGTTTGTGGACTGTGAGAACTGCATTTTTGTGCTGGCAATCGATACGGCGGTGGTATTCCAGGGAATCCGGGCGAAGTACGGAGATATCTCCCAGGAGAAGGCCCAGAGTTTTTTCGATAAGATCATTCAGCTGCCCTTCAATATGCCGGTGGCGAACTATAAACTGGAAACAATGATCTCCGAGATGTTCGGGCTGGATATCGGCAGTATGGAGAAGGCGGAGCGGAACGAATACATCAATCTGATTCGTATGACCACCGACGGCAATCCCAGAAGTATCAAGAGAATCGCCAATTACTATAAGCTGACGGATAAGGTGGCGGTCAGAAAGGGAATCTACGACGAATTCGAAGACGATGAGACCACACTGTGCAGGAAGATCGCGCTGGCCTTTGCCTGCATCGAATTGCGGTATCCGGATTTTTATGAGTATCTGATGAGCAGGATCTCCATCGAGACGGTATCCAACCTGAACTATATGCCGCTGCCATCCAAGAGTGAGAGAGCTCCGTATCAGCAGCTGAAAAATGAACTGGCGAAGATTCACTTCCCGGTCTACGACGACCATGATGATGTGGCAAACGATAAATATGCCAGAGTGATCATGATCTTCATAAAGAGCTGCAAAAAGCTCATGAGCCAGAAAAACGAAATGGAACAGAAGAGAAAGCTGGTCAGCATTCTCAGCCTGTCCACCTTAAATGACATCCGGGTGTCGGAAGCGGCAATGGCGGCGATCAAGACAGAAAACAGTGCAGAAGAGGCACTTGCACCGGAAGCAGATGGGGATGATGGTTCCGGAAAAGCAGAGGACGTTACTGCACGGATCAACCGTCTGATCATAAACGGTCAGGTGGATGAAGCCTACGGTCTGTTGGAAAAGCAGGGAGTATATCCCGGCATTTTGCTGCGACAATGGACGGATCTGGCAGCGGGAGACAGTGCGGACCGCTTAAAGGAACGCGTTGCAGGAAGAAAAGAAAATGTTGACAGTCAGGCACTGGCAAGGCTGATCCGGGAGACTCTGGCGGACACTTCCTATGAGCTGTCGGAAGCCAAAAATGACGCATTTAAGGTTCTGATGAAGGAACAGCCGGTATTTACCATCAGATTAAATAATTACGGAAGTGCCTGCGGTCTGCTGACACTCCAATATAATCCGAAGCTCATAAAAAGCGGAACCGCGGCACTTACAAAGCTTGCGGAGCTGGTCGGAGAGGAACGGACTCTGTACCGGGAACTGGCGGAGCGCTATGGACGGTTACTGATTTCGGAAGAAGTGTTTGATAAGACTGTCTATGAAGTAAGAGATGGGGATGAACTGGAAGGCTTCTACAAAGCGGCAACGGGAGATGATTCCAGTATGGAACTGCCCCTTGCCAGTGTGGAAATGTGCGAAGCGTTTACGGATTTTGCCCTAAACAGTCAGGAGGATATCCGTGCTGCAATACAGGCGGCGGAAACGGAAACGGCAAAACTGACGCAGAGCGATAAACTGGGGTTACTGTTAAATGCCGCAAACCGGGGTAATTTGAAATAAGCGGGGCGCCTATGCGGTAAGATACCCACGCATGGCTTTCAAAGCATTTTTTTCCAGACGAGAGACCTGCGCCTGGGAGATGCCGATCATATCGGCTACCTCGGTCTGGGTCTTGCCTTCGAAAAAGCGCAGGGAGATGATATGGCGCTCTCTGTCGTTCAGACGTTTCATGGCCTCACTGAGGGAGAGATGTTCCACCCACGTCTCTTCCTTATTTTTTTTGTCGCTGATCTGATCCATGACGTAGAGGGTGTCACCGCCGTCGGTGTAGACAGGCTCATAGAGACTCATGGGGTTCTGCATGGCATCCAGGGCATAGACGATGTCTTCTTTGGAGATGCCCACTTCCGCGGCAATCTCTTCCATGGTGGGCTCTTTCAGATTCTTTCGGGTCAGGGTGTCTCTGGCATAGATCGCCTTATAGGCAGTGTCCTTCAGGGAGCGTGAGACACGGATGCTGTTGTTATCCCGTAAAAATCTTCTTATTTCTCCGATGATCATGGGAACCGCATAGGTGGAAAATTTTACCCCCAGTGTAGAGTCGAAATTGTCGATGGCCTTGATCAGACCGATGCAGCCGATCTGGAACAGATCATCCACATTTTCCGCGCTGCCGGAGAAACGTTTGATCACGCTTAAGACCAGACGTAAGTTGCCTTCAATATAGGTCTCTCTGGCGGCGGTGTCGCCCTCCCGGATCTTTGCGAAGAGAGCTTCCTTGTCCGCTGCTTTTAACAAAGGCAGCTTTGCCGTATTGACACCGCAGATTTCCACTTTTCCCTGTACCATAGAGACCTCCCAAGTTTTCTGAATCGTTGCTGATTTTGATAACTACAGTATTCACAGGAGAGTCAGTGACTATACCGGACAGAAAGATTTTCCAGTTTTTCCCGAACGGGAACTAAAGCGGTATCATATAATAAATAGAAAGAAAACGGGAGGAGCAGAGTATGCTTTTTTCCGAGTTAAAATGCAAAGATGTGATCAACGTCAGAGATTGTAAAAAGCTGGGGCATGTATGTGATCTGGAGTTCGACGAGTGCAGCGGATGCATCTGCAAGATCATGGTGCCGGGAGGCAACCAGTGGCTTTCATTCCTGCGCTGTGAGCCGAATATCGTCATCCCGTACAAGGACATCAGGCAGATCGGTCCGGATATAATTTTAGTTGACATTAACTGTTGAATCTTCTATAATCTTAACATAAATAACACGTGGTTTTTATAAGGAGGATGCCTATGAAATGTCCGTTCTGTAGCCATGAAAATACCAGAGTCATCGATTCGAGACCGGCGGAAGATAACAACTCCATTCGCCGTCGACGTGTATGTGATGAATGCGGCAAGCGTTTCACTACTTACGAGAAGATCGAGACGATCCCGCTGATCATTATTAAAAAGGATAATAACAGAGAGGCTTATGACCGTGCCAAAATCGAGGCAGGAGTGCTCAGAGCCTGTCATAAACGTCCGGTCAGCGCACAACAGATCACAACTCTGGTGGATGAGGTGGAGAACGAGATTTTCAACCGGGAAGAGCGGGAAATCCCCAGCGGCACCATCGGTGAACTTGTGATGAATAAATTAAAGGATCTGGATGCGGTTGCTTATGTAAGATTTGCGTCCGTATATCGGGAGTTCAAGGATGTGAATACTTTCATGGATGAATTGAAGAGCGTCCTGAACGACAAGAATCACAACTAAAATGATAGAAAGACTTAACTTTTGACGAAAAGCGTCGATAATATAGTTGAAAAGAAGATAAAATTCCGCCATGATGGCGGATACGGAAAAAGACAAAGGACAAGGAGGTGAGTACATGGGAATCAGCGGAGTGAATGGAATCGGTGGAATGCAGGATTACAGCATACAGGCACCGGATTATAGCAGACAGCCGGCGAAGACGGTGATCACGGAAGTGCCGCAGCAGGAATCCCGTGTAGCATCTTCGAATCAGATAGATATTTCCCCTGCAGAGAATACGCAGGCGGCAGAGAAAAAGCCCTCCGCCAATGCGCCACTGGAGGACATTTCCATTACTTTCCACAAGCAGGATGATTTCGGATACATCGGCAGAGACAGCGATATCCATTCTCTGGATGTGGAGAAAGCAATCTCCGATATGCGGAAGGATCAGATCCTACAGCAGTACCAGTATTTTGTGGGGAACAAAACCGTGTTTACGGAATAGCATAAGAAGAATAAGAACGTGTACCTCCGTTGTCAGGCGTAAGCCGGGCACCGGAGGTATTTTTAATTTTTCTGGAAAAAGCGGTACAGACAGAAGAAGTAGATTCCGGCCAGCACCAGCTGGCTGACCAGAATGCCCCACAGATATCCCTGCATACCGATCCGGGGAATGGCGAAAAATACAAAGGCCAGACGGATCAGCAGGCAGATCACGTTGGAGAAAAAGATCCGGCCCGCCATGCCCAGACCCTGCAAAATGCTGGAGAGTGTGGTATCCAGATACAAAAAAGGACAGATGAATCCCAGCGTCACAATGAAATGTCCCGCCAGTTCGCTGTGGAACAATTCCGTTCCCATCCAGTCCCCCAGAAAAAGAAAACCGCACAGACAAAGAAAGCCCATGAGACTGCAGTAT
>JBNMJR010000172.1:0-5951 GCA_050873925.1 Acetatifactor sp. | reverse complement strand
TCCCAAGGCAGCAGATGCTCTTCGTGAGGCACTGGCTATGGGCGCTGACAAAGCTATTCTGGTTACCGACAGAGTACTGGGCGGTGCTGATACCTGGGCTACTTCCACCACCATCGCAGGTGCGCTGAGAAATCTTGACTATGATCTGATTATTACCGGACGTCAGGCTATCGACGGTGATACCGCACAGGTTGGCCCCCAGATCGCTGAGCATCTTGGACTTCCCGTAATCTCCTATGCACAGGATATCAAGGTTGAGGGAGACAAGGTGATCGTTCAGAGACAGTATGATGACAGATATCATGTAGTAGAAGCTAAGATGCCCTGCCTGATCACTGCACTGTCCGAGCTGAACAAGCCTCGTTACATGACTCCCGGCGGAATTTTTGATGCCTGCAAGGCAGAGATCACTACCTGGGGCAGAGCTGATCTGAAAGATGTAGATGACAGCAACCTTGGTCTGAAGGGATCTCCTACCAAGATCGCAAAGGCATCCGATAAGGTTCGTAAGGGCGCAGGTGAGAAGATCGTTCCCGATTCACCCGAAGACGGAGCAGCTTACATTGTGGCTAAATTCAAAGAAAAGCACATCATCTAATATAGGAGGCAAACCATGGTAACCAATAATATTGAAGAATACAAGGGTGTATATGTGTTCGCTCAGCAGGTAGACAATGAGGTCAGCGGCATCGCATTGGAACTGCTCGGCAAAGGTAAAGAGCTGGCTGCAAAGCTGGAGACCGAGGTAACCGCGGTTCTGATCGGTTATAAAGTAAAGAATCTGGCAGACAAGCTGGCAGAGTATGGTGCAGATAAGGTAATCCTTGTGGATGATCCCGAACTGGAGACTTACAGAACCGAGCCTTATGCACATGCACTGGCATCTGTTATTGAAAAATATAAGCCTGAGATCGTTCTGGTAGGCGCAACCGCTATCGGACGTGACCTTGGACCTACCGTTTCCGCAAGAGTTAAGACCGGTCTGACTGCTGACTGTACCGTACTTGAGATCGGAGATTTCCCTCTCGTAGCAATTCCCGGACAGGAGCAGAAGCACAACCAGCTGCTGATGACCCGTCCTGCATTCGGTGGTAACACCATCGCAACCATCGCCTGCCCCGACAACAGACCTCAGATGGCAACCGTTCGTCCCGGCGTTATGCAGAAGATCGCTCCTATCGCAGGTGCAAAGGCTGTGATCGAAGAGTACAATCCCGGATTTACTCCGAACAACAAATATGTAACCATCAAGGAAGTCGTTAAGGCTGTATCCGATACCGTTGATATCATGGATGCTAAGATTCTGGTATCCGGTGGACGTGGAGTCGGCAGCGCAGAGAACTTTAAGATTCTGGAGGATCTGGCAGAGGTTCTGGGCGGTACCGTATCCTGTTCCCGTGCTGTTGTAGATAACGGCTGGAAGCCCAAGGATCTGCAGGTTGGACAGACCGGTAAGACCGTTCGTCCCCAGATCTACTTCGCAATCGGTATCTCCGGTGCTATTCAGCACGTAGCAGGTATGGAAGAGTCTGATCTTATTGTTGCTATCAACAAGGATGAGACCGCTCCTATCTTCGATGTAGCTGACTACGGTATCGTAGGTGACCTGAACAAGGTAGTTCCCGCTCTGACCGAGCAGCTGAAAGCTGCAAAGGCTGAGAAGGCAGCTAACTAAGAGCCCGTCTTGTGACAGATATTTTGAACCCTCCCTGTTAACATCAGGGAGGGTTTTATATTGCACTTCCGACGCTTACATAGTAAAATAAAATGATACCAAGGGTAACAAGATCAAAAAGTTGTTCGTGCTTGCACGATAAGACTTTTGAACCCGGAAAATAAGAATGTGAGTGATAATGTGAAAAATAAATTTTTCACACGCAAATTTGTGCCTTCGGCTCAAAGTTTGCAGGTTGTTGAAAGGCGTGAGTAGTATTATGGCAAAACAAAAGGAAGTAAAGACCAACGCCATGCGGATTCTGGAATCTCTGAAGATTCCTTATACCCATCACACCTATGAGTGCGAGGAATTCGTGGATGGTCTTCAGATAGCAGACAAATTATCCCTGCCCTATGAACAGGTCTATAAGACTCTGGTCACGGTGGGCAACAGTAAGAATTATTTTGTATTCGTCATTCCCATTGCGGCGGAGCTGGATCTGAAAAAGGCAGCGAAATCCGTAGGGGAAAAGAGTGTGGAAATGATCCACGTAAAGGACATTAATGCCATCACCGGTTATATCCGCGGCGGCTGTACCGCCATCGGCATGAAAAAGCAGTACGTGACCAGAATCGATGAGAGTGCAAAGACACAGGAACAGATCTACGTCAGCGGCGGTAAGATCGGATCTCAGATCCGTCTGACTCCGGAGGATCTGGCCAAGGCAGCGAAAGCAGAATTTGCCGACATTATCCGGCATGAAAATTAAAAACAGAAGGAGTACCCATGGAAAAAGAAAAAACAATTCTCGATTACGACACCGTAGCACTGGATGAAGCGCAGGATGCGGTGATCATCATAGACCAGACCTTATTACCCGGCAGGATCGAACTGATTGCTCTACATACGGCACAGGAAATGTGGGATGCCATTTACCTGCTGAAAGTCAGAGGTGCCCCGGCTATCGGTGTAGCGGCGGCACTGGGCATCTACCTGTTGGCTAACCGCATCGAGACCGAAGATTTTGAAGAGTTTTATCAGAAATTTACCGAATATAAGGAATATCTGGATTCTTCCAGACCTACTGCAGTCAATCTGTCCTGGGCGTTGAAGCGCATGGATGCTGTGGCTGTGAAGGCCGGCAGGGAAGAACATAAAACCATGGCAGAAGTGAAGGAAATCCTGCATGATGAAGCATTGCAGATTCGGGCGGAAGATGTGGAAGTATGCCGAAAAATCGGAGAATTTGGTCTGGAACTGGTAAAACCGGGAGATGGCATCCTGACCCACTGTAATGCAGGACAACTTGCAACTGTAAAATACGGTACCGCAACGGCACCTATTTATCTGGGACAGGAAAAGGGCTACAACTTCCACGTATTTGCGGACGAGACCAGACCTCTGTTGCAGGGAGCCAGACTGACTGCTTTTGAACTGCATTCCGCAGGCGTGGATGTGACACTGATCTGTGATAATATGTCCGCGTCCGTAATGTCCAAAGGCTGGGTACAGGCTGTATTCGTAGGTTGTGACAGAGTGGCGGCCAACGGAGATACTGCCAACAAGATCGGCACCAGCGTGGTAGCAGCGGTAGCAAAGCAGTACGGTGTGCCGGTATATATCTGTGCACCCACTTCCACCATTGATATGGCCACCGCTACCGGCGCAGATATCTGCATCGAGCAGCGCAAGGCGGAAGAGGTCACCGAGATGTGGTACAAGGAGCGCATGGCTCCGGAAGGTGTAAAGGTATACAATCCCGCCTTTGATGTAACGGATCATGAACTGATCGCCGGAATCGTAACAGAGTACGGTGTGGCAAGAGCTCCCTATACAGAGAGCCTGAAGGAGATCATGGAACGCAAGGCACAGAGAGGCTGATGGTGAAAATATGAAGCGAAATGTAAGCCTTGCGGAGATATCCGATGGTCATTTATATAAAGCCAATGATATGGTAAAGGCGGACTGTGGCGGCTGTGAGGGATGTTCAAAGTGCTGCCACGGCATGGGAAACTCCATTATTCTGGACCCTTATGATGCCTACCGGCTGACTACGGGCCTTAAGAAAAGTATGCAGGAGCTGCTGGAGACGGCGGTGGAACTGAACGTTGTGGATGGTGTGATTCTGCCGAATCTGAAAATGCAGGGAACAGAGGAAGCCTGTGCGTATCTGGACGGGGAAGGGCGATGCAGTATTCACCCGTACCGCCCCGGAATCTGCAGACTGTTTCCTCTGGGAAGATATTATGAGAACGGGGGATTTTCCTATTTTCTCCAGACCGGAGAATGTGCGAAGGAGAATCGCAGCAAGGTGAAAGTCAGCAAATGGATCGATACGCCGGAGCTGACCAGAAACCAGCAATTTACTCTACAATGGCATGACCTGTTACATGCCATGGAAGAAAGACTTGCAGGAGAAGACGAAGGGAAACAGCGGGAGGAAAATCTGCTGCTGTTGCGTCTGTTTTACTTATTGCCGTACGAGGGGACATGCGATTTTTACACGCAGTTTACAGAGAGGATGGAACATTGGAATGGACAGAACAGACAGATTTAACAGTTTAAACAAGCTCCCCATTGAGAAGCGTTTATTGAGAGTATTTCGTAAGATCACATTGTTACTGAGTGCAACGGGCATTATTGCCTGCGTAGCCATGGGAATTGTGAGCTATCAGTATTCCTATGCACTTCGGCATTACGGCTTCGCACAGGGCGATATCGGCAAGGCCATGATCGTCATCGCAGAGATGCGCAGTGAGACCCGCGCCGCTATCGGCTACGACGATGACTCGCTGGTGGCTACGGCCCAAAATGCCCATGACCTGACGGCAGAGCAGCTGGATACCTATATCAGTGCTCTGGAAGATGATATTATCACGGACGCGGGCAGAGAGACCTATCAGCAGATCAAGGACGGTGTAGCTTCCTATCAGCAGATCGAAGCACAGGTGCTGGAACTGGGTACTTCTTCCGATTCCGCCAAGAGGATGCAGGCACAGCAGATGGCCAGTGAGCAGATGGACCCCGTTTTTCAGCAGGTATATGCAGCCATGACATCCTTGCTTGACAGCAGCGTAACCAACGGAAATGCCATGGAACAGAAACTGGATATTTTCCGTGTGCTCATCTTTATTTTCATCCTGCTGATCATTGCTCTGGGCTTCGCCGGATCCGAAAAGGCCGGCAAGAGTATCGCCAAAGGAATCGCACATCCTCTGAAGGCTTTGACGAATCGTCTGGATGGCTTTGCAGCCGGAGACCTGACTTCAGAATTTCCGGCAGTACAGTCTGAGGATGAAGTGGCAGAAATGACTCAGGCAGCCACCGCAATGGCGACCAACCTGAAAATGATTATCGAAGATATCAAACAGGCACTGACTGCCATGGCAAACGGTGACTGGACCGTGAAATTCCGTTATCCTGAGCTCTATGTGGGCGATCTGGATGAACTGAAGGAAGCTCTGAGAGATATTAAATACAAGATGAATGAAGCACTGTACAATGTCAATTCGGTATCCGGTCAGGTATCCATGGGAGCCGGAAGTCTGGCAGATGCCGCGCAGTCTCTGGCGGAGGGCGCTACCGAGCAGGCCGGAGCCGTACAGCAGCTGCAGGCCACCATTACCAATATCACCTCCATGGTAGACAATACTGCAGAACATACCAAGAATTCCAGCAAGCAGGCTCAGGAATATTCTGCGAAGGCAGATGAAGGACGCACCGAGATGAACCATTTAATGGAGATCATGGGACGGATCAATGAGACCTCCGAGAAAATCAGCAACATCATCGGGGAAATCGAGGATATTGCCAGCCAGACGAATCTGCTGTCCCTGAATGCTTCCATTGAGGCGGCCAGAGCGGGAGAAGCCGGAAGAGGCTTTGCTGTGGTGGCAGACCAGATCGGTAAACTGGCAGAGCAGAGTGCACAGTCTGCAGTGAATACCAGAGATCTGATCGGCGGTACCCTGGAAGAGATCCATGCCGGTAATGAGGCCGTGGATCATGCCTCCCAGACACTGAGTGTTATCGTGGACGGTGTCCGCAAGATCGCACAGGATTCCGAAGAACTGACCCGGATCGCCGCGACTCAGGCGGATGCCATGGAGCAGGCGGAGAGCGGAGTGAACCAGATCTCCGAGATCGTACAGTCCAACTCTGCGGCAGCGGAAGAACTGTCCGCAACCAGTGAGGAACTGCTGGCTCAGTCCGAGAATATGACGAATCTGGTAAAACAGTTCAACCTGATCGATGAGAAAAAGATCCAGGCGAGAAAAAAAGAAGCACAAAAATA
>JBNMJR010000171.1:0-6123 GCA_050873925.1 Acetatifactor sp. | reverse complement strand
GATCGCCACATCCGATCATGCGGTCAACATTTTCGATGACAGCAGAGCGGGGATGGAGAGTATAAATCATTTCTTCATAATGATCTTTGAAAATGTCCTGAAGTACGTTACTCATAAGATTATTATGAACGAATCACAAAGAGAAAACAACCCCACCCCTCAAAGATTGAGGGGCAGGGGAGTTGAAGTGTCGAAGACACTTTTTTATTGGAATACAAAACGTCCTGCTGCGGAAAACGGAGGGATTTTTTATGCTTACATCATTGGGACTGATCTTTTTACTGGGACTTCTTATGGCCGCAATCTGCCAGAAGATTCACCTGCCGCGTATTATCGGAATGCTCTTCACCGGAATTATTCTGGGGCCATATGTGCTGGACCTGCTGGATATGTCGATCCTTAATATCTCATCGGAATTACGGCAGATCGCATTGATCATCATTTTGCTGAAGGCAGGGCTATCCCTGGACCTGAAGGATCTGAAAAAAGTGGGGCGCTCCGCAGTTATGCTGTCCTGCGTTCCTGCCACCTGCGAACTGCTGGCTTTTGTGATATTTGCTCCCATGATCCTGAATATCGGCAGAGTGGATGCGGCAGTCATGGGAGCGGTACTGGCAGCAGTGTCACCGGCAGTGGTGGTGCCGCGGATGGTACATCTCATGGAGACCGGTTACGGTACAGAGAAGAGTATTCCGCAGATGATCCTGGCGGGGGCTTCCTGCGATGACATCTATGTCATAGTCCTGTTTTCCACCTTTGTGGGGATGGCACAGGGCGGACGGGTCAATGCCCTGGATTTTGTGAATATCCCGGTATCGATCCTGACAGGTGTGCTGTTCGGTGCACTGGTGGGCTGGCTGCTTGGACAGTTTTTTGAACTACTGTACCGAAAGGGCAGTTATGTGCGCAACAGCATGAAAGTCATTATTATCATGGGGTTATCCTTCTTATTAATGGCGCTGGAAACCCTGTTAAAGGGAACTGTGGCGTTCTCCGGTCTGCTGGCGGTGGTGAGCATGGCCTGTGCACTGAAAATGCGGGCACCGAAGGAAGTCACCGGCAGACTGGCTGCAAAGTTCGGAAAATTATGGCTGGCAGCAGAGGTAGTGCTGTTCGTGCTGGTGGGTGCAGCAGTGGACATCCGTTATACCATGGAAGCCGGACCGGCAGCAGTGGGAATGATCCTGTTGGCTCTGGTATTCCGTTCCGTCGGTGTGGCGTTGTGCCTGTTGGGAACAAATCTGAATAAGAAGGAGCGCCTGTTCTGCATGATCGCCTACCTTCCGAAGGCTACGGTGCAGGCAGCCATCGGCTCCGTGCCTCTGGCCATGGGATTGTCCTGCGGCAAGATTGTGCTGTCCGTAGCAGTGCTGGCAATCCTCATCACGGCACCGTTGGGCGCTCTGGGAATGGACGCAACGTACCGGAAATTCCTGGATAAAAATTGAGAATATACAATACAAAACCCCGGCAGCTACCATAACTGCCGGGGTTTTTAAGGAGGATAGAAATCGTTTTAAACTATGTTGATTAACCCATGGTAATAACTACATTGTACTCTTCCTTGCCTTTTTCATAAGGAATAATGTGTCCGTCTACAGCCTTGCCGTCCACGGTCATGGATACAACACCCTTTTCCACATTCTGAGGGTTCTTCACCTGAATGTGATAGGTGCCTTCGCGGAACTTACGGGTGATGGTGAAATCACCGAAGCCCTTGGGAATACAAGGATCTACGGACAATCCCTGATGGGTGGGATATACACCCAGTATGTACTGGGAGATATTTACGAAGGTCCATGCAGCGGTACCGGTCAGCCAGCTGTTCTTTGCCTCGCCGTGGAATTTGGCATCCTTACCGGCTACCATCTGGGAGTAAACATAAGGCTCGGTACGATGGATCTCGCTGATGTCCTCGATGTATGCGGGACAGGTCTTGCGGTAGATCTCGAAAGCTCTGTCACCTCTGCCCAGAACGGTCTCTGCGATGGATACCCAGGGGTTGTTGTGGCAGAAGATACCGGCATTCTCCTTATATCCGGGGGGATAAGAGGATACTTCACCAAGTTCGAGGTGATACTCCGTGTATGCAGGTTGTAAGATCATGACACCATACTTGGTATCCAGTCTCTCTTTTACGGAATTCAATGCCTTTTCGGCAAGCCCTTCCTTCACACCGACACCGGCCAGTACACAGAAACCCTGAGGCTCGATGTAGATCTGACCTTCGCGGCATTCCTTGGAACCTACCTTGTGGCTGTAAGCATCGTAAGCACGAACGAACCAGTCGCCGTCCCAGCCATCCTTCAGGATCGCATCGTACATGGCCTGTACTTCCTTGCGTGCCCGGGCTGCCTCGGCAGCATCGCCCATCAGTTCGCACAGCTGTGCATATTCTTCACCGTATTTTACGAACATACCGGCAATGAATACGGATTCTGCCACGGGACCTTCACTGGGGCCGAAGGTCTGGAAGGATTCTCCGGGATGAGCGGAGAAGCAGTTCAGGTTCAGACAGTCATTCCAGTCGGCACGGCCGATCAGAGGCAGATTGTGAGGACCTTTGTGGTTGATGATATAGTCTAAGGAGCGTTTTAAGTGATCCATCAGAGGAGCAGCTACGCTCATATCGTTGTCAAAAGGAACCATCTGGGTCAGGATGGAGGTATCACCGGTCTCTCTTACATAAGCACTGGTACCTGCAATGAGCCACAGAGGATCATCGTTGAATCCGCTGCCGATATCGGAGTTGCCCTTCTTGGTCAGAGGCTGGTACTGATGGTAAGCGCTGCCGTCCTGGAACTGGGTGGAAGCGATATCGATGATACGCTCTCTTGCACGATCCGGGATCAGATGTACGAAACCGAGCAGATCCTGACAGGAGTCACGGAAGCCCATACCACGTCCGATACCGGATTCATAATAGGAAGCGGAACGGGACATATTGAAGGTGACCATACACTGATACTGGTTCCAGGTGTTGACCATACGGTTCACTTTTTCGTCAGCGGAATCTACGGTGTAGCGGGCCAACAGCTGTTTCCAGTAAGCCTGTAATGCTGCGAAAGCTTCTTCCACCTGAGCGTCGGTCTGGTATTTTGCCAGCATTTCTTTTGCATGGGTCTTGTTGATCACGCCGTAGGATTCCCATTTCTCTTCCTCGGGGTTCTCGATGTAGCCCAGAACAAAGATGAAGGTCTTGGTCTCGCCGGCTGCCAGATCCACATTGATCTGATGAGAGGCGATGGGAGACCAGCCGCTTGCCATGGAATTCGTGCACTTGCCGTTCTCGACAGCTTCGGGAGAATCGGCACCTCTGTACGCACCCAAAAAAGCATCTCTGCTGGTATCAAAACCGTCGATCTTCGTATTTACAGAATAAATTGCGTAATGATTACGACGCTCACGGTACTCGGTCTTGTGATAAATGGTGGAATCCTGTACCTCTACCTCACCGGTACTTAAGTTACGCTGGAAGTTCTTCATATCATCGTCAGCATTCCACAGACACCATTCTACATAAGAGAATACGGACAGCTTCTTGTCCTCGGAGCTTCCGTTGGTCAGGGTCAGCTGGGAGATCTCACAGTTATCGTTCAGAGGAACGAAGGAGAGTACAGAAGCCTTGACACCGTTCTTGGAAGAGGTGAAACGGCTGTAACCGATACCGTGACGGCACTCGTAAGAGTCCAGCTCGGTCTTCGTAGGCTGCCAGCCGGGGTTCCATACGGTATCCCCGTCCTTAATGTACAGATATTTGCCGTTGTTGTCCGCCGGTACGTTGTTGTAACGATAACGGGTCAGGCGCAGCAGTTTTGCATCCTTATAGAAGGTATATCCGCCGCAGGTGTTGGATATCAGACTGAAAAACTCGTTGCAGCCCAGGTAGTTGATCCAGGGAAGCGGAGTCTTGGGAGTGGTGATGACATATTCCTGATGCACATCATCAAAATGACCATACTTCATAAGAAAATCTCCTTCTTTCATGTTGTTGTATGTTGAGTGTTTGTTTTTTCGTTGCGGAGTGCTTAATGTTAAGTAAACGATTAAGTACTCCGAATTTCTGATTTGTATTATACAGAAGCAACGGTAAAAATGCAATACGAATCTTGAAAAAGCCTGTAAAATGCGCAATGTATACAAAAACGGTGGGAAAACATGGGCAGAAGATACAAAACGAAATGATTTCTGAAAAGCCGGATTTACGAAACAAAATAGCATCAAACGTTATCGCACACTTTGCCATTATATAGAAGAAACACAATTGCTGTACAAGCCAAATGTACAAAACGGCCTATCTGAAATTGTTAATTATAGACAAAATGGATACTTTTTAGAAAAAATCTGCAAAAAAGTATTGCAAAATGCTCAAAGGTGTTATATATTAAAACTACGAAAACGATTAAGTTACAAAACAGGTCGGACGGAATGACGAAGACATGGAACAGGAGAAAGATATGGCATCACTGAAAGACATTTCCAAGATTTGTGGAGTCTCCGTTGCAACTGTCAGCAAGGCATTGAACGACCACAAGGACATTGGAGAAGAAACAAAAGCAAACATCAGACGGGTAGCAAAGGAAATGGGATATTCCCCGAACCTTTCCGCAAGAGCTTTGAAGACGAACCGGACCTACGGAATCGGAGTTCTCTTCGCAGACGAAGCCAGAAGCGGTCTTACCCACGACTACTTTTCCAGTGTGCTGGACAGCTTCAAGAGGACGGCAGAGAAGAGCGGTTACGACATTACATTTATTAACAGCTGTAAGAACCGGCCGGATCGGATGTCCTACCTGGAACACAGCAGGTACAGAGGCTTTGACGGAGTGGTGCTCGCCTGTATCGATTTCGGAGATCCCGAAGTCATCGAACTGGTACAGAGTTCCATCCCGGTGGTCACCATCGACTACCTGTTCAACAATCGTATCGCAATCATGTCGGACAATGTGACAGGCATGAAGGAACTGTTAGAGTACATCTACAGCAGAGGTCATCGGAAGATCGCTTATATCCACGGAGCGATGTCAGCGGTTACCTCGGGGCGGTTATCCAGCTTCTACCGGACGGCGGAACGCCTGGGACTGGATATTCCGGATGAGTACATTCGGGAGGCGGCCTACAGAGATACAACGACGACCTACCGCGTGACCAACGAACTGCTGGATCTGCCGGATCCGCCGACATGCATCATCTTCCCGGATGATTTCGCTTCCTTCGGAGGCCTCAATGCTATCAGACAGAGAGGATTACAGATCCCCGAAGACATCTCGGTAGCAGGTTACGATGGCATACAGGCCACAAGACAGATCGATCCCAGACTTACCACAGTCCAGCAGGACACGGAACAGATCGGATGCCTGGCAGCCAGAGAACTGATCAGCCTCATCGAGAGACCCAAGACCACCATCATAGAACAGGTCATCGTACCCGGGAAAGTCGTGGAAGGCAAGTCGGTAGCCAGAATTCCGACAGACAATTAATCAGGCATTTATATGGAAGCGACGCAACCGCCTACATATGAATATAAATGCAACAAACACTTACAACAAACATTCAACAAAAAATGGGAGGAAACAAACATGAAGAAAAAAGTACTTAGTGCTTTACTTACCACCACAATGTTAGCAAGCATGCTGGTAGGTTGTGGCAGCAGCAACGACGCTCCTGCAGCAGCATCTACCGATGCAGCACCCGCTGCAACCACAGAGGCAGCAGCTACTACTGAAGCAGCAGCTACTACTGAAGCAGCAGCAACCGAAGAAGGCAAAGTCTTCAACATCTACTGCTGGAACGAAGAGTTCAAGAGCCGTCTGACAGACCATTATCCCGGATATGAAGAAGTAGACGGAACCACCGGTAAGATCGGTGACATCACTGTAAAGTGGAACATCACTCCTTCTGATGACAACGCTTATCAGAACAATCTGGATGCAGCACTGTTAAAGCAGGCTGATGCAGCAGCTGATGACAAGATCGACCTGTTCCTGGTTGAGGCTGACTACGCTCTGAAATATGTTGATACCGACTACACAATGCCTGTTAAGGATCTGGGCATCACCGATGCAGATCTGGCTAACCAGTATCAGTACACCAAGGATGTTGTTACCGACTCCCACGGTGATC
>JBNMJR010000170.1:0-6147 GCA_050873925.1 Acetatifactor sp. | reverse complement strand
TTCACCTCCACGTGTTCTGTAGTGTGTCAGTCTTATAAGTAAATAATATCAGAAGGAAGATAGAATTGAAAAGTGAAAGCCAACAAACATGTTTCATGACGCATTGGTGGCTTTCGCAGAAAGGCGGATTATAACTATGAAAAAGATAGCAATTCTGGGGTCTACCGGTTCCATCGGAACCCAGACTCTGGAAGTCGTTCGCAATAATCCGGAACTGCAGGTGGTAGCACTGGCAGCCGGTAAAAGCGTAGAACAGATGGAACAGCAGATCAGAGAATTCCATCCTCTGATCGCAGGCATGTGGAGTGAGGAAGCGGCAGCAGACCTGCGGAGCCGTGTGGCGGATTTATCCGTGAAGGTCGTAAGTGGCATGGAGGGTCTGTTGGAGATCGCAACAATGCCGCAGTCACAGGTATTAGTGACGGCGATTGTGGGAATGATTGGTATCAGACCGACGATCGCAGCCATCGAAGCTGGAAAAGATATTGCCCTGGCCAACAAGGAGACACTGGTAACGGCAGGCCATATCATTATGCCCTTAGCAGCAAAAATGGGTGTGAAGATCCTGCCGGTGGACAGTGAACACAGCGCAATCTTTCAGTCTCTGAACGGAGAACCGGCCGGAAGGATCGAGAAGATCCTGCTTACGGCATCCGGCGGACCTTTCCGCGGCAGGACCAGGGAACAACTGCAAAATATTCAGGTGGAGGATGCCTTAAAGCACCCCAACTGGTCCATGGGACGGAAGATCACCATTGATTCTTCCACTCTGGTGAACAAAGGTCTGGAAGTCATGGAAGTAAAGTGGCTGTTCGGTGTGGATCTGGACCAGATCCAGGTCATCGTGCATCCCCAGAGCATTATCCATTCCGCGGTACAGTATGTGGACGGAGCGGTGATCGCACAGTTGGGAACACCGGATATGAAACTGCCGATCCAGTATGCCCTGTTTTATCCGGATCGCCGTCCGATGCCGGGAAAACGTCTGGATTTCTATGAATTGGCACAGATCACATTTGAAAAGCCGGATATGGAGACATTCTACGGCCTGAAGCTGGCTTATGATGCACAGCGGATCGGCGGCAGTATGCCTACGGTATACAATGCAGCCAACGAGAAAGCTGTGGGACTGTTCTTAGACCGGAAGATCGCCTACCTTCAGATCCCGGAGCTGATCCGGGAGGCCATGGAGCAGCATAAGGTGATCGACAATCCCAATGTGGAAGAGATCCTGGAGACAGAGGCATCTGTCTATGATTTTATTGAAAAAGTGTATTCTGAGAGGCAATAAATGGTTACTTTGATCTTGTTTGTACTGATCTTTGGGGTGGTGGTGATCTCACATGAATTCGGACATTTTCTGCTGGCAAAAGCCAATGGAATTCATGTGATAGAATTTTCCGTGGGCATGGGCCCGAATCTGTTTTCTTTTCAAAAAGGAGACACCAAATATTCCCTGAAGCTTCGTCCCATCGGCGGAGCCTGCATGTTCGAGGGCGAAGACGGTCTGAATGAAAAGGAGGACGGGGAAGACCACAGCGGATCCTTCCTGAATGCCAATGTGTGGGCGAGAATATCTACTGTGTTGGCAGGCCCAATCTTTAACTTTATTCTGGGCTTTATCATTGCTTTCATCATGGTGAATCTGATCGTGATCCGTGATCCGGTAGCTACAGAGATCGTGGAGGGCGGTGCCGCACAGGAAGCGGGACTGGAGGCCGGAGACAGGATACTTTCCTTAAATGGCAGCAAAATACACCTGTATGAAGAAATACAGTTATTTACGCTGACCTACCGCGGCGGAGAAGTAGCGGTGGAATATGAAAGAGATGGCGTAAAGGGAACCACAACGCTGACACCGAAGTATGATGAGAGCGAAGGACGTTATCTGATCGGCATCAGTAATGCGGATTTCGTGGAACTGTCCGGACTGGATTGTTTCCGGTATTCCTGGTACGAAATGCGCTACTGTGTGAATATGACCTGGAAGAGTCTGGCAATGCTGGTACAGGGGCAGGTGTCCAGACAGGATGTGGCCGGACCGGTGGGTATTGCGGTGAATGTCGTGGGCAAGACTTACGAGAGTACCAAGGATTACGGCTGGCAGAATGTACTGGTGAACATGCTGAATATTACCCTGATGCTTACGGTGAACCTGGGAATCCTGAACCTTCTGCCAATCCCTGCACTGGACGGCGGACGTCTGGTATTCCTGATCTGGGAAGCTATCACACACAAGCCGGTGCCTCCTGAAAAAGAGGGCATGGTACACTTTATCGGGCTGATGTTCTTCATGGTACTGATGGTGTTCCTGTTATTTAATGACCTGGTTAATATCTTCGGATAAACCGGGCATTGCGATGATGAAGATTCGTTGACAAAGAGCATACCGCATGGTATGCTCTTCTTATATTCGTGCAAGGCACGGTTCTATATAAAAATTTTCATGCCGATCGGCAAAAGATTTCCTGATGCAACACTGATGTAAGAAACAGTACGAACAAAACAGAATAAAGAGGGAGGAATGCGTATGGAGCATGTGACGGCCTGTTATTGGCAAAAAGAGGCATCCGCAGGCCTGTTTTTAAGCCTGCAGCAACGAAAGTACCGCAGACGGCGGGCTTCTGTAGTAAGTGCCTGTATTTCTGATAATGAGGAACAGATGAGAGGTCTACAGGGCAGAATGGAAGAGGAGCTGGAGAAGGAAAATATCTGGCGGCCCCACAGAGAAGATATGCTGCGGGAGAAGTGGACAGAGCTTTTGAAAATGCAGAGGGATGACAGCAGTTATGCGGGAATCTTATGCGTGGGAAGCAGAGTATTGTATTTCAGTCATGGGAGAATGCAGATCTGCGGATGCTTCCGGAGATTCGGCCGGACGCAATGGAGGACGATGCAGGAAGCATGCATGGTGGGAGAAGTGGAACCGGGGACGGCTATATTGGTGGCGGACAATGCGTTTCTGAATTTCTGTGAAGAGGAGCTGGCGGCATGTCTGCAGCCGCAGATTGCAGGAAGACCGGATGCACGGGAACGCGTGGAAGGTGCCGCAAGACGGCTGAAAGAACTGGGAGAAAAGGCAGAGAGACAGGGAGGAACACACATGGGAGCGGTGTGGATCCTGCCGGTTATGGGAGGAAACGGATGGAGCAGGGAGTAACGGAAGATATTGGCAGAACATTAAAAGAACACGGCTATCGGGATCCGGTATTTGTGGGGGAAGGTAGCTTTGCGAAGGTTTACCGTGTCCGGGACGGGAAAGGAGATTTTCAGGCATGTAAGATATCGAAAGTCACGGAACAGTGGGAACGGGAGTGTCGTAACAGCAGAGAGATCTGTCATCCTCTGTTCCCGGCCTACAGAGAGCACTGGACGGACGGGGAATGTGGATATCTGATCATGGAATTCTGGGATGGCTGTGATCTGCGGAAAATGTTGGACAGGCGGGGAAGTCTGTCACCGGGGCAGGCGGCCCGGATAGCCTTGCGGATCACAGAAGGGCTGCAATATCTGCATGAACGGCCGCATCCGTTTCTCTACAGGGATCTGAAACCGGAAAATATCCGCATTCGTATAGATGGCAGAGTGGGGATCCTGGATCTGGGATGCCTGTGGAACCGGGAGCAGGACTGGTCGGGAGCGGGGAACCGAAGCTTCAGTGCCCCGGAGCAATTTGTGCCGGGGGAGATTCCCGGGGAAGAGAGTGATGTCTATGCGGTGGGCAGACTGTTAGCGGCCATGCTGGGAGAAGACACGGACAGCACAGCCAGACGATCCGGTGGAATAGGGAGGCGTAATGCGGAAAAACGTTGTGGACGAAAAGAGCAAAGACAGGAACGAAGACAGGGAAAATGGCTCCGCAAAGTGATCACCATGGCAACCTGTGAAGATCGTAAGGAGCGTATTCCGGATATCAAAACACTGCGCACTCTTCTGGTGGTGACGGATGCTTCCCGGAGGGAGAGGAGACGCGCCTGTAAGGCGGCTGATTTTTACTATATCCGGAAGTTGTACTGTCCGTAGTTGTACTCCCCGTGCTCGAACACAATCAATAAATTTTACAAAAAAGTGCTTGCTGTTTGGAAGAGAAATGAGTATACTGTAACTAAAGGTTCAAAAGAAGCGTATGAGGACCGGAAGCAATTAAATTTACATAGCAAAAAGGAGAAGAGTTATGCGTTTTTTTATTGACACTGCAAAAGTAGAAGACATTAAGAAAGCAAATGACATGGGGGTTATTTGCGGAGTAACTACCAATCCCTCCCTGATCGCAAAAGAGGGCAGAGATTTCGTAGAAGTGATCAAAGAGATCGCATCCATCGTGGACGGACCCATCAGCGGTGAGGTAAAGGCTACCACCGTAGATGCAGAAGGTATGATCAAAGAAGGAAGAGAGATCGCAGCGATCCATCCGAATATGGTCGTTAAGATCCCTATGACCGTAGAAGGTTTAAAGGCATGTAAGGTATTAAGCTCTGAGGGAATCAAGACCAATGTGACCCTGATCTTCTCTGCAAACCAGGCACTGTTAGCTGCACGTGCAGGTGCTACCTATGTATCTCCTTTCCTGGGCAGACTGGATGACATCAGCACCAGAGGTGTAGATCTGATCCGTGACATTGCTGATATTTTTGCAGTGACCGATCTGGATACCCAGATCATCGCAGCAAGCGTACGTAATCCCATCCATGTAACCGATTGTGCACTGGCAGGTGCGGATATTGCTACCGTTCCTTACTCCGTTATCGAGCAGATGGTAAAGCATCCTCTGACCGATGCCGGTATCGCCAAATTCCAGGCAGATTATAAGGCTGTCTTCGGGGAATAATTAGAACGAACACACAGTAAGAAGCTGTACAGAGAATATCTCTGTACAGCTTCTTTTGGGTTCTGTCGATTTCGAAGATTCCGGCAGAGCTTATTTCATCTGCTCTTCCTGCTTCTTGATCATACGACGAACCATTTCACCGCCGATGCTTCCTGCTTCCTTAGAAGTAAGGTCGCCGTTGTAACCCTCTTTCAGATTAACACCCAGCTCAGATGCAACCTCAGTCTTGAGACGGTCCATTGCTGCCTTAGCTTCGGGAACTTCTACTCTATTGGTTTTACTTGCCATTTCGTTCACCTCCGTTTGGATTTGGGTTTTCTTGTTTCAGATAAGCGTTTTTTGTGATCACTTATCTTGGTATTAGTATGAGCATCGGCTTTTTTTTCATGCTGGTAAGTTTTTCATTTTTATGGTACACTCAAACGGCAACGAAGGATACGGAGACCGGAAAGCGTGACGAATGATCCACTGACCGGAATCCCACAGAAGTGACTGACCTTTGAAGCTATGACGCAACTGCGGAAGCTGAGAAGAGAAGGTGTTTTTTTGTTGTCAAAATGTAACTATTCAGAACCCTTCGAATAAGAAGGCTGATACTTCATTACAGAAAGGCGAAAAAACAATGAAAAAGAAAACAAAAATCACAAAAACACTGGCGCTTGCGCTGACCCTGGGACTGTTATGCAGCGGTCTTGCCGGATGCGGACAGGCTCAGAATGCGGAGACGGTATCGGAAGGTCTGGCAACGGAGAGCGTACAGCCCGCTGAGACTGCGGAGAGTACGGAGGCCACAACGGAGAGCACGGAAGCCACAGCAGAAAGTACCGAGACCGCGGATGGCACGGTAGTACGCGTGGCATCCTTAAAAGGACCGACTTCTCTGGGACTTTTATTTTTAATGGATCAGGCAGACAAGGGCGAGACCGCCAACACTTACGAATTCCAGATGGCTACCGGCGCAGACGAGATCCTGCCGCTGATGGTAAAGGGTGATCTGGACATCGCACTGGTGCCCGCCAATGTGGCAAGTGTACTCTATCAGAAGACACAGGGCGGCGTGGAAGTCATTGATATCAATACTCTGGGCGTACTTTATATGGTATCCGGGGAAGACGGTCTGGCAAACTTTACAGATTTGAAGGGTAAGACCATTTATCTGACCGGAAAAGGAACCACACCGGACTATGTATTGCAGTATCTGCTGACGTCAAACGGCATGTCCGTGGATGACGTGACACTGGAATATAAATCCGAAGCAACGGAAGTAGCATCTGTACTGGCAGAAGATCCCACGGCTATCGGCCTGTTGCCCCAGCCCT
>JBNMJR010000169.1:0-6175 GCA_050873925.1 Acetatifactor sp. | reverse complement strand
CATCAGAAATACCCCGGAAAACAAAATACCTACCGACAAATTGCTGAACAGGGACAATACCACGAAGACCGCCAGAAACGGCCATCCTCCCGCTGGAAGAAATGCACAGGCCAGTGAAAACAAAAAACTGCACCAGACAGCGATCCAGAATCTCATCAGATGATCTCTGTTATCGTAGTCCAGATGTGCATCCACTACTTCCCTGCGCAGGAAAAAACCTGACACCGCAAGTCCCAGTGCCGCCATCACGGCATCCCGGAGGGCATTTTCCACAGACAACTGTTTTCCCCAAAGGCCCAGTCCGTAGACCGCGGCACCTCCGATCAGCACCGTAAGGATCTCCGGCAGCAAAAGCTGTGAAAATCCGTTTTTCTCTTTGTTCTTCATATTTATCTGTTTCCTTTATCCGGACGTTTGTTTAATCTCGGACTTCTTTTGCTTTTGATCGTCCGGGCTTCATAGTCATCGTAAGCTTTTACGATCTTCTGTACCAGAGGATGCCTTACCACATCCTTGCTGGTCAATGTACAGAAGGCAATGTCATCGATATTTTTCAGGACCCTGGTTGCCACATCCAGCCCGGATTTTGCTCCCACCGGAAGGTCCTTCTGGGAGGAGTCACCCGTTACGATCACTTTGGAACCGAAGCCGATACGGGTCAGGAACATTTTCATCTGTGCCGGTGTGGTATTCTGTGCTTCATCCAGAATGATATAGGCATTGTCTAATGTCCGTCCTCTCATATAGGCAAGGGGAGCCACTTCGATCAATCCCTTTTCCATATTTTTGGCGAAACTTTCCGCTCCCATGATCTGATATAAAGCATCATACAAAGGACGCAGATACGGGTCTACCTTGCTCTGCAGATCACCGGGCAGAAATCCCAGCTTTTCTCCGGCTTCAATGGCCGGTCTGGTCAGGATGATACGACTCACTTCGTTGTTCTTAAAAGCGGTGATAGCCATGGCCATGGCCAGATAAGTCTTACCGGTACCGGCAGGCCCCAGTCCGAATACGATCATATTTTTGCGGATGGCATCCACATAAGCCTTCTGCCCAAGGGTCTTGGGTTTGATAGGCTTTCCGCTGATGGTATGGCAGATACAGTCTGCATCCATTTCCATCAGTTTTTCCTCCTGATCTTCCTTGCCCATCTCAATGGCATAATCCACGCTCTGTTCTTCGATTTCATTGCCGTGGTCAGATAATGCGGTCAGCTGTTGTAACACCCTGGAAGCCTTCGAAGCGTTTTCTTCTTCACCGGTGATCATTACACTTCCGTTGCGGTCTACAATAGTTACCTGAAAATCCTGTTCCAGCTTCTTGATGTACGCATCCTGCATACCGAAGATCTTCTGCATCTGTTCCGTGTCCATTTCCAGACGGATTGCTGTCACACTCATTTATGTCTTAATCCTCATTTCTGTCCAAATCTTCTGCTCCGGTATCCTCCACCCGGGAATCTACCAGACTGACCGCCGCCTCCCGCAGCAAAAGTTCCCCGTGTGCAGTCCAGCCGGCGCGCTTTGTTTCTATTTTAACATCTTTCGAGATTATTTGTACCCCTTTTTCATCTAAAGTTTCAAGAAAATCCATGATTTTTTTCTGCAAAACAGTTTCTGCTTCCAAGGCCGTATAATAATATTCGGTTTTCTGATACTCTCTGTAGGTGATCCTGCCGACAACACAGGGAATATGCAGATACTCCAGAGCCTTTATGGGGCAGCTTTCCAGCACACTGTCATATTGCAGAAAATCCACTTTTCTCTCCGGCTTCCACTCCCGGTCTCCGAAATGTATAAAATAAAATGTCTTCTGTCTTCCGGTGTAATTTTTTCTGATATAATCCGCCGGGAGATATGCCTGAAAGGTTCCGGTATGCTCCAGCACGATATCCGCATCCGATGCCACCGGCCGATATTCCCTGACGGTTCCATCCTCGGCATAAATAGGAATTCTGCCTTCCACCAGAATATCTCCCTTTGCCACTTCACTGCCTATGGATACTTTCGGAACGCCACAGCGCACGATCATATCCGTGATCATTCCATCACATTCCGCCACCAAATCTTTTCCGGTCCCTGCCGTGTCCTGCTCGACTTCGAGAACCGGCATATCGTTTTCCTTTATTTCGATTACCAGCCTGGTTCCGTCCAGACGGCCCGTGGTCCAGGTGACCTGTGAGAACTTCCGCCTTATCTGCTTTTCCAGTTCTCCTATATTCAGTTCACTCCTTCGCATTCCGGTATGAATGCCCTCCTGCTCCAGAAAGGAATAGAACAGGTCATCCGTCACCTGATAATTACCTGTGACCTGAATGTCCCACACGAACAGAGACGAAATCATCCAGAAAGCCACCGCCAGAATCAGACCTGTCAGAAATGCTTTTCTGCGCAGCATTCCCGGCACAAAAAAAGGTAGTCCATATCTTTCCGATATGACTACCCTTACTTTTGTCTTTCTTGCGATGGGTCGCAGTTCATAAAAGGACTGCAGGCTGATGCACATGGTATAGACATCTTCCTGTTTTTCAATGTTCCACAGTAATATTCCCTTATTGCTGCACAGATTGATAAATCGCTGCGGTGCAAATCCCCATACCCGAATCTTCACATAGCCCTGCAGACGTTTGATCCACTCCATCATCCTATTAACCTCTCATCCAAACGATTATTCACGCAAATATCGCAGTGCACTGATATTTCCGCTGATCTTCATATCTTCATTGGTATAATAGTCGATGGAAAGTCCGGTTCCCTCCAGACACACCTGACAGGTCTTGGCCTGCAGCAGGATCCGCTCTCCGGTATACTCCTGGATCCCTCTGTAATTTTCAATCCAGACTTCGGAATTTCCCGTAAGTGTCACCCTGAGCGCTCCCATACAGACATCCTTTGGTAACTGCAGGGAGTCGATCCATTTTTCTTTTTTCGATGGCATTCTCTTCATTTTCATATAAAACTATATGAAAGCGGATGCCGGAATATGTTACTGTAAAATTCCCTTGATCAGAGGTTCTGCCTCCGGCCGATGGTCAGTAATAAAATAGGCATTCCGGAACTTTTCCTTTGCCGCTTCCAGGCGCTTTTCATCATTGGCATGAAGGTATCCCAGTACCTCTCCCTTTTTCACCGCATCTCCCTTTTTCTTTTCCAGGAGGATGCCCACCGACAGGTCGATCTCGCTTTCCTTGGTCTCTCTTCCGCCGCCTAAGAGTAGAGAGCAGATTCCGATATCCTCACAGGCAATTTTTTCTACAAAGCCGTCTCTGTCCGCGTAGACCGGAACCACCATGGAGGCCTTCGGCAAAAGATCCGGATCCGTTACCGCACCGGGATCACCGCCCTGAGCCTCTACAAACTGCTCAAGCTTCCGTAAGGCGCTGCCATCTTCGATGACTTTTGTAAGCATATTTTCGGCTTCTTCGACACTCTCTGCCTTACCACCGGCAAGTAACATCCGGCTTCCCAATACCATACAAAGTTCCCGGAAATCTTCCGGGCCTTCTCCCCGCAGGGTGGCAATGGCTTCCTTCACTTCCAGGGCATTGCCCACAGCCCGCCCCAGCGGCTGATCCATATCCGAGATCACGGCAATGGTCCTGCGTCCGGCATTTCTGCCGATCTTTACCATTTCCTCTGCCAGAGCGAAAGCATCCTCCCTGCTCTTCATAAAAGCACCGCTTCCGGTCTTGACATCCAGTACAATAGCATCCGCACCGGCCGCCAGTTTCTTGCTCATGATAGAGCTGGCGATCAGTGACATATTGTCTACGGTAGCCGTTACATCCCGCAGGGCATACAGCTTTTTGTCCGCCGGTGCCAGATCTGCGGTCTGTCCCATAATGGCAATGCCGATCCGATTCACATTTTCGATAAACTGTTCTGTGGTCAGTGAGGTAGAAAATCCCGGGAAGCTTTCCAGCTTGTCAATAGTTCCGCCGGTATGTCCCAGACCTCTGCCACTCATCTTTGCTACCGGGATCCCGCAGGCAGCAACCATAGGAGTCAATGCCAGAGAGGTCTTGTCTCCCACACCGCCGGTACTGTGTTTGTCCACCTTGCAGCCATGAATTCCGGACAGATCCAGCATCTCACCGCTGTGTGCCATAGCCATGGTCAGTTCATAGGTTTCGCTTTCGGTCATCTTCTGAAAATAGATTGCCATCATCAGTGCGGATACCTGATAATCCGGAATCTCTCCGCGGGTATAGCCTTCGATAAAAAAGTGGATCTCTTCTTTCGAAAGCTCTCCGCCGTTTCTCTTTTTCATGATAATGTCATACATTCTCATAGGCTTTACTCCTGTCTGCGGCAGTATATATCTCTGTACACCTTTTATACGCCGACTTTTTTACAGATGTCACTGATACAGCATTTTTCGCAATAAGGATGGGTTCTGGCGGTACATACTTCTCTGCCGTGATATACCAGTCTGTGACAGAAATCACTGCCTTCTTCCGGCGGAATGATCTTCCACAGTTCCTTCTCCACCTTTGCCGGCTCCTTGATCCCGTCCACCAGTCCCATGCGGTTCACCAGGCGGATACAATGGGTATCTGTCACAATGGCAGGTTTGCCGAAAACATCCCCCATAACAAGATTCGCACTTTTTCTGCCCACACCCGGCAGAGACAACAGCTCGTCAAAATCGTCCGGAACCTTTCCGTCATATTTATCCCGCAGAATTTTCATGCAGGCACTGATGTCTCTGGCTTTGCTGTGTCCCAACCCGCAGGGCTTTACGATAGCCTCGATTTCTTCCACCTTAGCCTCCGCCAGCGCATTTACATCGGGAAATTGCTCATACAGCTTTTCCACTACAATATTTACCCGGGCATCGGTGCACTGGGCCGCCAGGCGGACACTGACAAGCAGTTTCCAGGCCTGGTCGTAATCCAGAGTGCATCCGGCATCCGGGTATTCCTTTTTCAGACGTTCTATAATTTCTAATGCACGTTGTTTTTTTGTCATATACTTATACTTTTGCTCTTTATTTATGGTAAGGTTCGTGCTGAATGATCCGGAATGCACGGTAGATCTGTTCACACAGGATCACCCTCATCAGCTGATGAGGAAATGTCATTTTGGAAAAGCTCAAAGCCAGATCCGCTTTTTGGCAGACACTTCCGTGCAGTCCCAGGGATCCTCCGATCACAAAGCAGATATGGCTTTTTCCTCTGACGCTACAGTCCTCGATCCACGACGCAAACTCTTCGGAAGAAAAGTTCTTACCGGCAATCTCCAGAGTAACGATCAGGGCATCCTGCGGCAGTTTTGCCAGGATCCTTGCACCTTCTTTTTCACGGATCTGATCTTCCAGGGCAGCGCTTGCACCATCCGGTGTCATTTCATCCGCTACTTCGATGATGTTTAGCTTCGTATAACGCCCCAGCCGCTTGCTGTATTCCTCTATGGCATCCCGGAAAAATTTCTCCTTGATCTTACCTACACATACGATGGATATTTTGATCATTCTTCTGCTCCGTCGGTATCCGGGAATATCTGTTCATAGATTTTCGTGTCAATGAGATTCTCCAGCATCTGCTGATCCAGATTCATAAACTGATGATTCATCTGATTGCGGATTACCTCGAATCTCTTATAATAAAGGGCCTCTTCCGGTGTATCTGCGGCATTTTCAATCTGTGCATCAATTTTTTCCGCTGTCAGATTTTCCTCACTCCATTTCAGGAGAGTATCCACCAGAGAGTTCTCGGATTCTGCCTTTTTCTCGAAAAGCTTTGCATTCCTCATGGATACCACGCCCATGACAAGGAACAGAATAAAAACCGCGCTCATCACTCCGTAGAACATATAAGGGTTGCCGATATTCAAAGGAAGTACGCCGGTAATTCCCAGGATCATGACAAGCATTCCAAGGACTCCCACGACCAACAGCACCCAGGCAGAGGAACGGTTCTCCTCTGCTTTGGCGCCACTGTTCATATAAGTAAGTCCACCCTGGGCGGAAGCCGTTTTCAGCAGTTCTCCGGGATTGGTTTCCTCTGATGCTTCTTCTGTCTCGGGCATCAGGAATTCATCTACCGCAGCTTCTTCCTCCGCGGCATTTTCCTTCCGTTCCTTTTCCTGCTGTTCTAAGAATACCCGGGCGATCGTCTTCGCCTGTTTTTCCTCTTTTGCATCTACAAACAGCTCATAGACCTGCTCCGCAT
>JBNMJR010000168.1:0-6236 GCA_050873925.1 Acetatifactor sp. | reverse complement strand
AGGTGATGGTGATCTCATCGATGTAAGGACGATGGAACTCTACGGTCTTGGCCTTCTCGTTGCCGCTCATCTTGTACAGTTCTTCGCGGCTGCCGATGGAATGCTGGTGTCCGCATTCGCACTCCCAGATGTTTAACGGAGTACCCCAGTAACGGTTACGGGATACGCCCCAGTCCTGAATGTTCTCCAGCCAGTTACCGAAACGGCCCTCACCGATGGAAGCGGGGATCCAGTTGATGGTCTTGTTGTTGCGTACCAGATCATCCTTCACAGCGGTCATCTTGATGAACCAGGACTCTCTTGCATAGTAGATCAGCGGAGTATCACATCTCCAGCAGAAAGGATAATCATGCTCGAACTTCGGTGCATCGAACAGCTTGCCCTCTGCATCCAGATCCTTAAGTACCAGAGGATCTGCGTCTTTTACAAATTTTCCGGCATAAGGTGTCTCTGCGGTCAGGTCGCCCTTACCGTCTACGAACTGTACGAAAGGCAGATCATAGTTGCGTCCGATACGGCTGTCGTCTTCACCGAAAGCAGGAGCGATATGAACGATACCGGTACCGTCGGTCATGGTAACATAATCATCACAGGTTACGAAATGTGCCTTTTTCTTCTGCTTCTCAGCGGCATCTCCGGCACACTTATACAGAGGCTCATACTCCTTGTACTCCAGGTCTTTACCGACATAAGTCTCCAGTACTTCGTAAGCATCCTTGCCTTCTTCTGCCAGGTGGCCCAGTACTTTGTCAGCCAGTGCCTTTGCAATATAATAGGTATAACCGTCAGCGGCCTTCACCTTCAGGTAGGTCTCCTCCGGGTTCACGCACAGTGCCACGTTGGAAGGAAGAGTCCAGGGGGTGGTGGTCCATGCCAGGAAGTAAGCATCCTCGCCCTTCACCTTAAAACGTACGATAGCGGAACGCTCTTTGACTGCCTTATAGCCCTGTGCCACTTCGTGGCTGGACAGAGGGGTTCCGCAACGAGGACAATAGGGAACGATCTTGAAGCCCTTGTACAGCAGGCCCTTGTCCCAGATGGTCTTCAGCGCCCACCACTCGGACTCGATGAAATTATCATCATAGGTAACATAAGGATTGTCCATGTCAGCCCAGAAACCAACGGTACGGGAGAAATCTTCCCACATTCCCTTGTATTTCCAGACGCTCTCTTTACATTTGTCAATGAAAGGTGCCAGACCGTATTCCTCGATCTGCTCCTTGCCGTCCAGACCCAGCATCTTCTCAACTTCCAGCTCTACGGGAAGTCCGTGGGTATCCCAGCCGGCCTTACGGGGAACCATATATCCCTTCATGGTACGGTATCTGGGGATCATATCCTTGATGGTACGGGTCTCTACATGACCGATGTGAGGCTTACCGTTAGCGGTAGGCGGTCCGTCGTAGAAGGTATAGGTCTCGCCTTCCTTACGATGCTCCATACTTTTTTTGAAAATGTTGTTGTCTTCCCAGAATTTCTCGACTGCTTTCTCACGGTCTACGAAATTCAGGCTTGTGGGTACCTGCTTGTACATACTGTGCTTCCTTTCTTTAAAAAAATAGCTCCGTCCCGTAACAGGACGAAGCTCATGCATTCGTTAACCACCTCTTACAACATACTTCCTATTACATAGGAGTGATATGCTTCCCGGTAACGGTGGGATTCCGTTCAGAACTACTGACCTACGCTTTTGTTCTGACAGCTCAGAAGTGATTTTCACGATTCCCTTACTCGCACCGGTCTCTCACCATCACCGGCTCGCTTTGCCTTTCTGTGGAAAAGTTACTCTCTTCGTCAATGCATTTTTAATATACCGCTATTATATATCTCATTTTTTTCAGTTGTCAAGCCGGATGTTGCAAACATGCGCTTCTTCCTTGCTTTTCTGACCGTTTTTGCTTATAATGTTGTCAAATATCTATTGTGTACCGATTTTATCGGAAGGGGCAGTGACACCTATGGACACTACACAGAAAAGAAGCGGCGGTAAAATATCATATACTTTGCAGGCGATCGGGCTGATTCCTCTTCTGGTGCTGGGGATCGTGATGCTGTTTTTCACTTCGCAGTGGTTCACGCGGATCATGTATCAGGAAGTGGAGACCGAATTATATGATGCCACGAAAAGCGCGACAACCCTGTTAAATGCCGCCTATCCCGGCGATTACCGGCTGGAAGGGGATGTCGCTTATCTTCTATATAAAGGAGATACGGATATCACCAGAGATTATTCCCTTCTGGATCAATTCAAAGAAGATACCGGTCTGGATATTACCCTGTTCTACCAGGACACCAGAATTCTTACTACTCTGTACAATACACAGGGGGAGCGCATCGTCGGCTCCGGTGCTCCGGATGTTGTGATCCGCGATGTCCTGAATACCGGAGAAGATCATTTTTATACCCATACACTGATCAATGGAAAATCTTATTTTTCCTATTATAGTCCTGTACGTAATCAGGACGGCAGCGTAGTTGGCATGCTTTTCATAGGAAAATCCAGTGCTACCGTATCCCAGTCCATTCAGCGCTATGTTTATCCGCTGACCTTATTGATCATCGTTTTTGTGGTTCTTGTGGCGCTTTGTATTTACTTTTACACCAAAGGTTTTGTGGCAGTATTGCTGAATATCCACGGCTTCCTGTCGGAAGTGGCCGCCGGGAATCTGAACGCCACTCTGGATCATTCGGTTATAAATCGCAATGACGAACTGGGCGATATCGGCCGGTGTGCTCTGTCCATGCAGCGTTCCCTGCGGACCATGATCGAGCAGGATGCCCTGACCGAGCTGTACAACCGCCGTTCCGGTGACAAGAAGCTCCGACAGATTTCCGCAGAAGCGAAAGAATCCGGTCATTCCTTCGCCATGGCGATCGGTGATATCGATCTTTTCAAGCGTATCAACGATACTTACGGTCACGAATGCGGTGACGCGGTTCTGAAAAAAGTCTCCGCTACCTTAAAACAACATATGTGGCATCAGGGCTTTGCGGCTCGCTGGGGCGGGGAAGAATTCCTGCTGGTGTTCGAGAATACCGATCTGGAAAATGCCTCGAAACAACTGGATGAACTTATGGACAAGATCCGTTCTCTGGATGTCCTGTACGAAGATCAGCATGTGCATCTGACCATGACCTTCGGTCTGATCTGCAAGCCTTCCGAAGACATTCACCTCCTTCTGAAAGAAGCAGATGAGAAATTATACATCGGTAAAACAAACGGTCGTAACCAGGTGGTATCCTAGCCACCGGTTACGACCGTCTTTTATTTTTTCCCTAATTTTATTGTCTTTAACTTTGCAGGCATTCCGGGTTCAGCAGAAAGTCATAAATATTGATCGTCAAAATGCCATATTCATCATAGTATGGCTGCACAATATCTTTTGTAATGACAATCTTCTTAAAGGAGTCATCAATCTTTCGAAACGGTCGGATCTCCTGCGTCCGTTTTGCCTCATCCGGAAGCGAATATGCCGATTGAATGTAATATCTGGCAGAGCCCAGATTGCATACAAAATCCACTTCCAGTTGTCTGCGGTTCACCTTTCCTTCCGAATCTTTTTCTGCTATGGGAACAACACCTACATCTACACTGTATCCCCTCATCCGGAGTTCATTGTAGATTACATTTTCCATGGAATGAGTCTGTTCCAACTGCCTGAAATTGATCCTGGCATTCCGAAGTCCCAAATCTGAAAAATAGTATTTTCTTGGAGTCTCTATATATGCCTTTCCCTTAATATCATAGCGCTGCGCTGACTCTATCAGAAAAGAATCCTCAAAGTAATCCAAATATTTTTTTATCGTTGCAGAAGTAATTTTTGATTTCTTCACAGACTTAAAAGTATTCTTCAATTTCTCCGGATTGGTTAACGAACCAATTGCCGAGGATAAAATATTTAACAAGTCTTCCAATTCCCCGATATTTTTTATTCGATTCCGTTTCGTAATATCACGGATATAAATCTCGTTAAATAAATTCTGCAATGCTATCGCTTTATCCCCGGCTCCATCCCGCAAAACCACTAACGGAATTCCGCCATAAAGCATATATTCGGATAAACCAGCATATTTATCTCCGGAATAAACGGACATAAATTCAGCAAAGCTCAGCGGATACATATGGATCTCATCCCCACGTCCCGCAAATTCTGTGGCAATATCCTTTGACAGCAGTTTAGCATTGCTTCCCGTCACGAATACATCTATATTCTCTTTCCGAAGATAACCATTCAAAACAGCTTCAAAACAATCCAGCATCTGAATTTCATCCAACAGCAGATAGTACATTCCCTCTCCTGTGGTTTTCGACCGGATATATTCCATAAATTTTTCCGGATCCACACCCCGTTTTTCCTTCTCGATCTGAATGAGGCTTTCACCGATCAGGTAAAGGTCATCCGCGGAATCAAAGGCGAAACGTATGATATGGTCCGCTTCCACGCCGGAATCCAACAGATGATGGTAGAAAATGTTATTCAGCAGATAAGACTTCCCGCATCTGCGAATCCCGGTAATCACCTTGATCAGACCATTGTTCTGTCTTCTTATTAATTTCTCCAGATAAAAGTCTCTGCGAATATCCATATATTTTTCTCCTTGGAATAGATTTTTGCAACCTATTGCACTTTTCTATTTTATTATATGGATAGTTCTTTTTAAAATCAATAGATTTGCCCAATTTTAGAATAGATTTTTGCAACCTTTTACACTTTTCTATTCTAAGCCCATAAAAATCCGTCTTTTATTGCTCCATCTGTCTGCCCAGGAAGCCCGCGGCGGACTGGGCCAGTTTCTGTTCCACTTCTCCCATTTTATTTTTCCCGTCATTTTCAAGCAAAATCACGCTGCCGATGATGTCTCCTTCGCAGATGATCGGGGTGATCAGCTGCCAGGCATAGTCTACGGTAATGTCCTCCGCAATGTTGACGTAGTTGCGGTCTCCTTTGGCGGCGATCACGGTCTCCCGGTTGTTGATCTTCTCCTCCAGCTGACGGCTCACGGCCTTGTTGAGCAGCTGTTTACAGCCTCCGGAGACGGCGATGAACTGATCCCTGTCCGCGATCAGTGTGGGATGTCCGGACACCTGTGCCAGACTCTCCGCATACTGTTTGGCAAATGTGGTCATCTCTCCGATGGGGGAATATTTTTTCAGGATCACCTGCCCCTCCCTGTCGGTAAAAATTTCCAGAGGGTCACTCTCTCTGATGTGTAACGTGCGACGGATCTCCTTCGGGATCACGATACGTCCAAGATCATCTATTCTTCTTACAATTCCGGTTGCTTTCATAGAATTTTCCTCCAAATTTAACAGTTTTTGTGTAACCATGTTTTGGAGTTATTATGTGAAAACTGACATTTTTTATACTCCCATATTTTCCGTTCCGGTTATTGTTTTGCCCTATGATTCATGGTACTATTAATATTGTAATTTCGTCAGATTATTACAAATATCATTTCCAAAGGAGCCCGTCATGAAGAGAAACAAATACAAAGATTATCTCTGGTACACTGCACTCGCGGTATTCATTCTGTGTATTATCGAAGGTATCATGTATTACCACGATACAGAGAACACTTTCCTGAAAATCTCCCTGAATATCCAGAATGCCATTAAGGCCTATAAAATAGACCCCGATATCAAGCAGGCGGAGGCCATACGGTACTATTCCGAATCCGGCGGAGGCATTCTCAAGGGAATCATCACTTATCTCTACTGTGCTTCCGTAATTGTTGCCCCTTTCTGTACCATCGGTGCTCTGACTGTCCTGATCATGAAACCCGCCAATTATGTCCGTGGTCTGCTGCATCGCAGAAATGCCCACCGGATTCTGGTGCTCGGACAGGGTAAACAGCAGGAAAACTTCGTGGATGCCCTTGCTGCTGACTGTCGTCTGACCGTTGTGGAGACCAATACGATTTCAGAAGAGAAAAAATCCTCTTACCTTCGCAATGGAATCAAACTGATCCAGAAGTACAGCGATGTTCCCATGGAAACGGTTCTGAAAGGTCTGAAATTATCACGCTATGAAAGTTTTCTGCTGTGTGATGACAATATTATGGAAAACATTGAATATCTGAAGCTGTTGATCACCGCCGGTTCCCAGTCCAAAAACGGCTTCAACATCTGCCGCCAGATCTATATCTGTTGTAATGACAGTTCCATGAGTGAGATCATCCGCCAGTATTATGACTCTCTGGATGTCAAAAATGTGGATATCAATATTGTGGATGTT
>JBNMJR010000167.1:0-6315 GCA_050873925.1 Acetatifactor sp. | reverse complement strand
GTTCTGAACCCTCCAGCATCTATTCCTGGATCAGCGGCATCCGTATCATTCCTGAGCACACAGACCTGAAACAGGGACAGGCTTTCGTCTTCAACTACGAGATCACCGGAGACGAGGAAGCCATTGCTCAGGGTGTGACCTGGAATGTAACCTATCAGGATGGCAGCGCATGTAAGAGCAGTATTAACAGCAATGGTAAGTTGAGTGTGGCAGAGGATGAAACGATAGCAGAGAATGTACTGATTGTGACCTGTACCGCGGTGGCAGATGCGACAATGTCTGCACAGGCAACGGTATCTGTAGGGAAAAATGCAGTGTATTCGCTGGATATAGAACCGAAAGATTCTTTTGTAATACAGGGAGGCAACCTGCAGTTCACCTATACCCTGCAGGGAACGCAAGAAGCTGAGAGTGCAGGTGTTGAATGGGAAGTTAGGAGAGTAGGCGGTACAAGTAAGAAGTCCGGTACAAATATTGGAAAAACAAATGGATTATTGACAGCCGACAGAAATGAGCCCAAGGGAGAACTTGTACTGGAGGTGACTTGCTCTTCGGTAGCGGATAGAAGCATGTCTGCGTCTACAAGGGTAACGGTAGTGCCTTATACCAATATTGATGGAAAGTATGATGCAGCGCTGATTGCCAAAAACCTTACAACGTATGGTTTTACCGAGGGAAGTACAGACAAGATCGGTTATAAGGGATTGATAGAGTGTCTGCCATCCTGGGCAAATTATAAGGATGGTTATCCACAGATCGAGTGGAGTGTAGTAGATGATTATGCCAATAATTATAAAATAACCGGACTGACAGATTCTGATGGACGTCAGTTCCAGGCAGAACTGGAATGTGGCAATATGACAGATACGGTAGTCCGTGTACGTGCTGTAATATCCCTGGATGCCGGTATTAAGATCACAAGAGAGATTGATATTACGATTCCGCCTTTGAAGACTACAATCAGTGCAAAGGAGCCATATATTTCATCCAGCCAGTTTGTGTTGAACCGAAACGGAAAAATCACCTGTGCCATTGAAAATTATAAGGGAAAGGTGAACTGGAGATTCGAAAGTCTGCCTTCAGATTTGAGTAATAATTTCAACATATGGAGTGGAACTGTAGAATCTTATACGGTTGGATTTAATATATATGACGGGGCTTATGACAACGAACACGGAGAAAGTTATCTTACTACGGAAAATACAGGAACATCTACACAAATAAGAGCGCTTAGTTATATTCCGTGGGATAAAGAATATCGTTTAAAATTACAGGCATGGAGCCTGGATAATTCAACACTGATTGCAGAGACGGTTATTCTGGTACCGGAGGTAGATATTCTCTTTTCTAACGGTGAGCATGTACTTACAGTAAAAAGACCTACATATCCTTCGTGGTATACATTTGATGTATATGGTTTTGAATCTGGTAAGGAGAATGGACATAGAGCAGCGAACATCGGAGCTTATTTCCAGGGAGAAAAAGAGATGTCAAATGAGACGAAATTTGGTGTTTTTGATAATAATTACCTTCCTTTTTCGCGGGCACAGTTCTCTGTTGGATGGGATGAACCAAATGATTTCCTGATCATGACTGTTTATGACACACGGTACCCGGATCATAAGAGAAATCTATTGGTGCTGATAGAAGATTAGTGATAGGATGGATAATAAATGACCATGAATTGGAAACGCAATTCAAAAAAATATATAGCAGGAATCCTCACCATAGCTTTGGCCGTCGGAGTCGGCCAGAGCTATGGCTCTATGGAGGTCAATGCGCAGGAGCGGACCCTTCCCGGTATTGAAAAACTGGTACAGGATACGGTGGCTTCTTCTGACGGTACTTTCCATATTCTGGAGATCGTTCCGGCGAAGGAAAATGCCACGATCGGCTATTTGGTAGGCGGAGAGGAGCCGGTATCTGAGGGCAGAAAACTTTCCGAGATGCCGTCGGCTACAGAGCGCCAGACCGCTATGGACAGCCTGGATGCCGCGAAGTTCCCGACGACCGGTCCGGTTACTTTTTCTGCCTACAGTGAAAGTACCGGAGCTTCCAGAACCGAGGACGTAAGAGGACGCTTTGTATTCCGACAGGATGGATCCGGCAGATACAATTATCAGCAGATTGCTGCTGTTTACAGTGAAATTGCCAACGGAGAGACCGTACCGGCAGGAGAGCGTTATAACCGGTACAGTGCACTGGAAACTGCCGGAGACAGCAACCGGGATGCTAAAAGTGTGACTCCGGTCTTTTCCCACAGATCTACCGGAGGAAGCAACGGACTGGAGACGGTGATTACAGACAGCACAGGTATTGCAAAGGGATATGCCCAGGGACGGTATGCACTTTCCCAGATCGATATCGCTGCTATTGATAAAAACGATTTTCAGGCAGAAAATTATACCGGCAAGGCGGTTTACCGGATGAATGGTACCGGCGAGACAGCGCAATATGAGTACCTGGGGCAGATCGTATACGGAACCGACGAAGCATTGCCGGGGGGATTAAAGACTATGTCCCTGCCAAATGCTGTCGCAGAAGCCCCGGTAGAGGATGTATCCGGAAATGATGCGGACACTGCTGCACAGGCACTTACGGTGTCCGGAGGTGATGCAGTAGCAGTTTATGCTGCCGGAAATATTACAAAGAATCTCTACATTCTGGATCATGCGCAGCCGGATAGTGCACAGCTTTGGGCAAAATGGGATGATGTTTCGAATGCATATACATTTGAGACCATAGCCAGTGCGTATCTTGTGGATTTCACAGCAAATGATAACGGCGACTATTATGTATCTGCGATGACAGTAAGTGACAAGAACGGTGACTACCGTCTGATCGATACCTATCGTAAGGATGAGGCCGGCAGCTACAAACTGGTCACCCCCGGATCCCTTCAGGTGACCTATAAGGATGAGACGGGATTTGATCCCGCCAACAGTTATGATTTTGTAGGGGATGACAGAGAGGATGCTACGGAGACCATTGCCTATAACGGCGGTTTCTACAACAAAGAATGGTTCAAGAAAAATGTCCTGAATCTGTCCGGCACCAGCCGTTATGAGAGCGGTACGGCCACCAGAGACGATATCGATACGCTGAAGATCGAAGTGACAACACTTACCTTGCAGGAACTGGCGGATCTGGCAGATGCTTCTATTACAGCGGAAGATTCCTATTGCGGAATTGATCTGGCGGATGTGGATCTGTTCTATTTTTCCGGACAGGGAACTTACGGAGTAGAGCCGTCCAATATGGCCTCCGCGGCAACCGTGATCGCGAAGATGGCATTCGGTGTGGATAACAGCGGGACCAGAACCGCGGCAGCCAGAGTGCCGGTGGTCATGGATTATAATTTCTATGCCAAGAACAGTGTCCTGGGCAATGGAGTGTTGACGAAACTGGCCCTGGCCCTGTTGCAGGTGTCGGATGACAATGTGGCAACCGCAATCGCCGGTCAGGGAGATTCCTATTGGGGAAATGTAAGTGTCGATACACTGAAAAATGCGGCAGAGGGAAACATCCGATCCTATGCATCTGCAATGCAGGTGGCAAATGCGGACGCTTTGACGTTGGATACCCTGAAGGAATATCTGAACGAAAATGTCTATCTGAACAACGACAGTTCCAAAGCCTATGCGGCGGAGGATTATCTGACGGATCTAAAGTCGGATACGGCAAGAGCATGGATCTATACGGATGTCCTGAAGGAAATCCGTTACGAGAATTTCCTGATCACGCAGGAAAACGCTACGGCGGCTACTTTGAACGAAGAGATCAGCAAGGCTTCCATCACCAGATATATTTTGAACTGGTATCTGCACAGAAGCCGGGTAAAGGACAGCCTTGCGGTATTGGATCTGGAGCCCTGCTATGATTTCGGAACCGGAGCCTTATCCGCAGATTCCGTGAAAGGTTTCCTGGGACAGAGCAGCTACGGCGGCAGCATTTCCATTACCCGGATGGCTTCTGCGGAATTCATCGGTAAGGTGGAGGATCTTAACGATCGTTACGATATGATCTATGTGGGCGCCCGTACCGGAACCATGAATGTGGAGAACAATCAGACTGTTTACAATGACAGATCCATGAATGGCCTGATCTATACGCATATCGGGGATCTGTATGATTACAAGAACGAATCGGATGACAACAAGAATCGTCTGAAGGATGATTCCCTGAGTCACACTTCCAACCAGTATCGCGGACCCGGAAACGATATGAACTCCACCAGAGAAAAGGAGTTCGAACAGTATATTTCCGCCGGGTATCCGGTAGTATTTGCGGATGCTCTCCTGACGGGAATTGACGGTAAGGTGAGTGCCAATACGACAACGGTGGACGAAAGTTCCTATTTTTACCAGCTGATACAGTTTGCCCTGTCTACGGATGAGAGCGGCAACTACAAGTATTGGCAGGAGAATGTCTTTGCGGAGAGTCAGCTGGTGACCGGAACGGCAGAAAAGGCAACGGATGACAGTTCGGAGGCATTGGCTGCCGCGAAGGCGGCAAAGGAAGCAAGGGAAGAAAGACAGAGAACCTTTGGCAACCACCTGAATCTGTCCAAACTGCAGATCGAATGGGTGAAGAATCTGGGTGAGGACTATATACCCACAGAGTTGCATTACAACGGGGACGGCATCAATGATGCGTTCCTGAGGATGACGGACGGCAAGTTTTATCTGCAGTATATTTTTGCTCTGTCGAATGATGCGGCGGCATCCCAGGTGAATACGACCTATGACTGTAAGCTGTATATTGATAAGAACTCCGACGGACGTTTTTCCGGTTCCGATGTGATCGGGCAGACGCTTTCTTCCACTGAGGAGCTGTCCGGACTGAACCTGTATGTCAGATCCGGTCAGGAGTGGAAAGAAGTGTCCAAAAATGACAGCGGTCATTATGAACTGCGCACCGGATATACCTATAAGGTAGTCAGAGTGCTGCCGGATGATTATCAGGGTGTATTGCCCTGGAAGATGATCTTTTATGATAATTCCGATACACTGGTGAGAACGGCAGTGTCCGGATATACGGCAGTGGACAGAGGCTCCAAGGTGGATATCCAGGTACTGCAGCTGATGTCCGACAGAAGTGCCTCCAATGGTAAGACCTTGTGGAATCTGGAAAAAGACAGTGATGTAAAATCGCTGTTAAGCGGTATCCGGGAATTTAATGTATCCATTGATTCCGTGAAAACTTCGACTTTTATCAATGGACTGATCTCTGACGACCAGCTGAAAAAGCTTAAGACGGATGAACAGAAGTCGGAAGCCTATTACAATGCGGCATACAATACTTTCCAGCAGTATGATATGCTGATCCTGGGATTCGGAGACAACTATCAGTTCGGAAGCAAGGATCAGAGCCTGAAGAACATGGCGGTGTCCGAAGCTATTCGCGATTATATCGAGGATGGCAAGAGTGTCCTGTTTACCCATGACAGCAGTTCTTATATCAACAGTACGGCCGGAAACGGTAAGAACTGGTATTGGGGCTATGAATTCAATAAGACCATGCGTGCGGCGGTAGGACTGGACCGATACGGCGCATTGCGGGAATATTATGACGACCAGAGGAATAATTCCAAGTTATCTGATGCCCAGAGAAAGCGTTATGACAATTACTATAAGATCCTGGATACGCAGTACAATTACGATACGGCATGGAAGCCGGGAACGGACCGGAGCAGTGATCAGACGGTCGGAAATATCGAGGGACTGACGAAGTATACGGTGGTTCGTTATATGGAGAGTAAGTTCAGAGATATTTTGTATTGGAAAACCGCATATTCTTCCTATTATTTCCCGATCAACAATTCGCTGTTCTATCAGGGAATGGATAAGCGTACCGCGAATGACGGCCATTTGTCGGATTACGCCAACCTTGCCAGCGGAGCAGGACCGGATATGACGGTGACGGAAGTAAATCAGGGCCAGATCACGAATTATCCTTACCAGATCACATCTGAGGATCAGAAGGAACTGACGGTGGCGGCAACCCATTATCAGTGGCTGCAGCCGAATATGGAGCTGGATAAGGATGGAGACGGCAAAAACGACATTGTGGTATGGTATTGCTTGTCCGACCTGTCAGACAGCGCCAAGACACAGAAAACACGGTATGAACGGAACAATGGCTGGGGCAATGACAATGGTGTGAACCTGTATAATGTCAATCCCAAAGATGTGGTAAATAATTATTATATTTACAGCATGGGCAATGTCACATATTCCGGTGCGGGACATACGGAACCTACGGGAATGGCGGAGAAGAAGCTGTTTGTGAATACCATGGTAGCGGCTTACAACG
>JBNMJR010000166.1:0-6380 GCA_050873925.1 Acetatifactor sp. | reverse complement strand
TTTTATAGTATCATGTATCCCGCCGGAATGCAAAGTCAAATATGCAGACTGATCTCCTTTTTCAGCTGCCGCATGATCTTTTTCTCCAGCCTTGAAATATAGGATTGTGAGATGCCAAGAAGACTCGCCACTTCTTTCTGCGTCATCTCCTGTCCGTCCACCGTCCCCAGTCCGAACCGGAGTCTGACAATGGTCTTCTCCCGCTTGGACAGCTTGCTCACGGCATTCATGAGAAGTTTCCGCTCCACCTCATTCTCTATGCCGCGATAGATCACATCCTCATCCGTCCCCAGAATATCCGACAGTAACAGTTCGTTGCCGTCCCAGTCCACATTCAGCGGCTCATCAATAGAGACTTCCATTTTCGTCTTGTTGTTCCGGCGCAGATACATCAGTATCTCATTTTCAATACACCGGGAAGCATAAGTTGCCAGCTTGATATTTTTCTCCGGGTTAAAAGTATTGATGGACTTGATCAGTCCAATGGTGCCGATGGAGATCAGATCCTCCACTCCCACACCGGTGTTGTCGAATTTTTTGGCTATGTAGACCACCAGGCGCAGGTTATGTTCGATCAGAATGGCTTTTGCCTCATCCTCATATTCCGTCCCCAGATCCCCGATCACCTGATTCTCCTGCTCACTGGGCAGGGGCGGCGGCAGGACTTCCGCTCCGCCGATGTAGTGGATATCCCCTTTCCGGTGCAGCAGATAAGGCTCCCTGCGCATCATTTTAAACTGCATTTTTCCCGGTATTGCTATCTTTAAGACCATATTTACTCCTATCTGCCACATTGTGCCCTGCCGGATCGTCCGGCTCTTTTATTTTTTCCTTCTTCCTTCGTGTTCCGTCCGCCTCCCGCAACAGTGCAGGATGTATCAGCATCGGGATCTCTTCTCCCGCGATCTCCTCCTCGCTCACCGCCAGATATACGTTTCTGTATTCCCGTTCCACACCCTGATATACAATCGTCATCTGCGGCACCGGATATCCCTGAAGGATCCCGCTCTTTTTTCCTACACTGTGATAGGGAATTGCCCGAAATCCGGACAGCCCTTCCGGCCACAGCCGGTAAAATATCCGCGCATCCAGCACAGACACCGGAGCCCCGCTGATGGGTTCGGTCAGAGTATTCCCGGAATCTACCAACGCATGAATGCGCAGCGGTCCCTCCGCTCCCTGTAACACTACATCACAATAGCCGGCGCGTTCCGTTTCCTTTTTCTGCCCCCGTAACAGCACCCGGGCAGAAAACGCTCCCACTCCCAGGGCCATGCCGATCCCGGGCAGATAATTTCTTCCCAGTGGGAATCCCCGAAGCAGTGTCACCAGAATGCCGCCGATCAGGAAGGTGGACAGCATCAGTTTTCTAAAATAATTCCATAGCGTCCCCAGGCTGCGAATGTGAAATGTCACGTACAGCATAAGTACTGTCCCCGGCAGAAAGCAAAGCAGCAGTTTCCCGGCTGCTGTTCCTTTCCATAAAAAAGGGAACAGATACCAGACCGCTCCGACCCCTGCTCCCGCAAGCAGCCGGTACCACGTGGCAGTGTGGCCCATGCTATGATCCACCAGGCTAAGCAGCAACAGATTCATCCCGAAGTTGAGGAGGAACAGACTGTCTAAATAGAGTTCATAATGCATCACACCCCTCCTTCAGAAACATTATAAAGGGTGGCATCAGCGGATTTTGTCAAATTTTCATCCGCCGGAACCTTTTTCTTTCCATTGTTTTCGACATTGTCTCCGGAAGATCCGCGGCTGCCGTCACTCTCCGGGAGCCGCTGTCTCCTCCGGTCCTTCTGCCTTCTCCAGTCCCAGATAGGGTAAAATATTTTCATACAGCTGACGGATGATTGGCGCCGCCACCTGTCCGCCGTAGTAGACGCCCTGAGGATTATTGATGATGGCAATAGCAATGACCTGAGGATCATCCGCCGGGGCAAAACCGATAAAGGAAGATATGTAACGTCCGCTTCCTCTGGGCAGGGTCTGGCTGGTGGCGGTCTTGCCGCCGACGCGGAAGCCTTGCACCTGACCGTTTCTGCCGGAGCCTTCCGCCACTACCATTTCCAAGATGTAGCGCATGGTGGCCGAAGTCTCCTCCGAGACGATCCCCGTCTGCACCGGATAGGAAAAGGTCTCCTCCACCTCCCCGTCCCGGTTCAGTGCTTCGATGCCAAAATGCGGTGTGATCCGGTTCCCTCCGTTGATGATGGACGAGACCGTGGTCAGCAGCTGGATCGCCGTGATCTGGAAGGACTGTCCGAAAGCCACCGTGGCCAGCTCCACATTTCCCATATCCTCTTTTTTATGCATGATGGTACCGGCCTCTCCCGGCAGGTCGATACCGGTGCGCCGTTTTAAGCCGAACTGTTCAAAATAGTGATAGTAATTGTCTACACCAAGTCGCAGGCCTACGGAGATCAATGCCGGGTTACAACTGTTCTCCATACACTGTACGAAGGTCTGGCTGCCGTGTCCGGCAATCTTGTGGCAGCGGATCTTGCGGTCATCCACGATGATAAATCCCGGGCAGGAAAAGGTGCTTTCCGGGGTCACCACTCCCGCCTCCAGTCCCGCAGCAGCAGTGATGATCTTGAAGGTGGATCCCGGTTCGTAGGTATCGTTGATGCAGCCGTTTCTCCACATGGCATTCAGCTTCTCCTGCTTTTGTTCCGCGGTCAGCGAAGCCGGATCCACCGTCACGACGCTACCGTCCTCATTTATTTCCGTCAGCTCCGGCAGAGTATAGGGATCGTTCAAATCAAACTCCGGATAATTCACCATGGCCAGGATCTCACCGTTCCGGGGATTCATAGCCACGATATAAACGCTGTCCGCCTCCTTGGTGGCACAAGCCTGCGCCGCCAGCTGTGTGGCATACTCCTGGATGTTCCGGTCGATACTGATGCGCAGATCCATACCTGGCACCGGTTCCACCCGGCGCTCCCCGGCCGTATCCACCTCGATCCCCTTGGCATCCGTGATTGTCAGGATCATCCCCGGATCCCCCTGCAAGATCTCTTCATACACTACTTCCAGTCCGATGATCCCCTGATTGTCACCTCCGGTAAATCCCAGCACCTTACTGGCCAGATCCCCATAAGGATAATATCTCTTGTAATCTTCGTCCACCTTTACCCCGGCCAGATCATATTCCCGGATCCGGTCTCCCACGGTCTTATCCACGTTGCTTTTCACCCGCTCGATGGAAGAATATTTCTCCACCCGTTTTCTGGCTTCCGCCTCGGAGATTCCCAGTTCCTTCACCAGCATGGCGATCACCTGCTCCGGTTCCTCTATCTGGTTGTGGATCACGGACACTGTGCAGACTGTCTTGTTGTCCGCCAGCACCACCCCGTTGCGATCCAGAATGCGTCCTCTCGCTGCCTTGATACTGCGCTCTCTTTCGTGCAGCCTTGTGGCTGCCTCCTCATAGTATTCCGCCCGCCATACCATCAGGTACAATAGTCTTCCCAACAGTCCGCAGAGCACTGCCGCACATACGAAAAAAATGGTCATGATCTTCTTCCGGTGAAAGAAACGATTCTGATGATCCGCCATAAAAAAACCTCACAACAAGAGCTTTTTACATTTTATTGCTCTTGCTGTGAGGCTATTCGTCAGATTACCCTGCTATTCATTCTGCTGGTTCAGCAGATTATCGTTGACCGGACTGTCCCCCAGAGAATCATCACCGCCGACATCCGCTCCCGTAACAGGATCGATCAGTCCGCCGTCGATAGGGCTTACCAGATAACCGGTGGCCGGATCTACAGGATAATTTTTCCAATCCTCGGAAGGTGTTGTATTATCACCGTCCCGGCCATCGTCGGTTCCATCATCACTGCCGGTCTGATCGTCTCCGGTCTGTCCGTCCCCGGTTCCGTCGCCGTTATTCTGATCCTCTCCGTCCTCGGGCTTCTGGGTATACTGGCTGGTGATCTCGATCTGCTTCTCTGCCAGCTCCTGGATCTCCTTCTCGGACAGTTCTTCTGTCATGAAAATATTCAGATAAGGAAGTACTTCCGTCAACACATTTCTTACGATTCCGGTAGCGAACTTCGCATCATCCTGCGGAGACGCATTGGCACGATCCACGACCACATAGATAGCGATCTGGGGATCATCTGCCGGTGCATATCCCATAAAGGATACCACATACTCACCGTTTTTACGGGGAATGGTCTCTGCGGTACCGGTCTTGCCGCCGATGGCATAACCTGCAGGTCTTGCGGTTCTACCGGTTCTGCGGTCGCCACCCTCTTCCATTACGGTAGCCCGGCAATACTGTCTGATTTTCGCCGAAGTGCTCTCGGAAATGGTCTGGCGCAATACTCTGGGCTCGATGTTTTCCACCGTTGCACCGCTGGAATTGGTGATCTTATCCACCATATGCGGCTCATAATAATAACCGCCGTTGATCAAGGAACAGAATCCCGTGATCATCTGAATCATTGTTACATTGAAGTTCTGTCCAAAACTGTTGGTAGCCAGATCGGCGCTTCCCATCTGATCCACCGGGAACAGAAGGCTTGCGGTTCTCGCTTCTCCTGCCAGGTCAATGTTTGTCTTCAATCCAAAATTAAAGGTCTTCTGAAATTTTGCAAATTCCTCTTTTCCCATGGTGGCTGCAATCTTCATCAAAGCCACGTTACAGGACCAGGCGATGGAATTCTGCACCGATACATCGCCTTCACCGCCGGAGCGGTAGCTGTGACATTTGATCGTATGTCCGCCGACTTCCAGATATCCGTTACACTGATAGTGCTCGTCACCTGTAATGGCTCCGCTCTCCAGAGCTGCCGCCACGGTAAAAGGCTTCGCTGTGGAACCCGGCTCATACGTAGTGGAAATGCAATAATTCTTCCACAGGTAATTCAGGTTGTCCAACAATTCATCATCCGTCAGTGCATCAATGTCTTCCTGGGTAAAATAGGTATCCGTCTTGGTCAGAACATCATAGCCATTGGCATTGGTCACCATTTCGATCTTGCGGGATCCCAGCAGAGCATCCGTATTTCTTGTGTCGTTCAGGTCATAGGTTGGATAGCTGGCCATAGCCAGAACATTGCCAGTATTTACCTCCATAATGATGCAACCCACATTTTCCGCACCGTTGCCAGGATGTACCGCATCTTTGTGCTCATCGTTGAATTGCTTCAGATATTTTTCCACAATGCCCTGAATGTTGGCATCAATGGTACTGTGGATGGTATTGCCGTCCACAGCCGGTTTGATGGTCCGCTCCAGATTGGCATCGTCATTCAGATATCCATACTCTCTTCCGGTCGTTCCGTTCAGCACATCATTGTAATACTCTTCTAGTCCGTACTGTCCTTCGTTATCCGATCTGGAGAATCCGATCACGTCCGCTGCCAGGGAACCGTTGGGATAGACTCTCTTGTATTCTTCCTGGAACCAGACACCCTTGATCTTGCTGTCCTCCAGGGCTGCCGCCTGAAAACCGCTGATCTGATCATAGGTCAGTCTTCTGAGGGGTACATACCAGGAAGAATCCGGATGACTGATCACATACTGCCTCACCGCCGTCATATCCAGATCCGGGAAATTCGCAGACAGTGCCTCCATCGTCGGTTCCAGATATGTATCACGGCTTAACATTACATAGGAATCAATGACCAGATTATATACTTTCTCACTGACTGCCAGCTTCGTTCCTTTGGCATCTACGATATCACCGCGGCGGAACGGCAATGTCACAGAGTCATATTTCTGCTGTGACAAAACCTGCTTTTCATAAGTCGCGCCATCTGCTTTCACGATCCAGGACAGACGGACAGACAGCAGAATAAATGCCAGTATGATCAGAGCATACAGGCATAAAAGTTTTTTCTGCATTTTGATGGAAAATTTCTTGGACTTCTGTTCCTTCACGCTTTCTGCCTCCCGGACTTAGTTCTGACCGGCATCCGCCTGGCGCATGTAATCGTTGCTGCTACTCTCGTAAGTGATCACCTGTCCCTCGGTGGCATAGGTCATTCCCAGCTCACCGATGGCAATTCTCTTGATCTCTTCCAGATTGATATTGCTGGTGATCCGGCTGTATTCCTCATCATTCGACAGCTTCAGAGAGTTCAGTTCACTCTCCATTCTGGACACCTCTGTGATCTTGGTGGTCAGTTCTGACTGCATCTGGATATAATTTACCAGAAAAACAGCGCAGGCGATCAATGCCCCCATCAGAAAGGTGACATAGCCGATGCTCATATGTCTTGCTTTTTCTCTGTTTTTTCTTGTCTCATGAGAAAGTTGTCTCCGGGGCTCTTCCATCTGCCTGCGGATCTGTAAGTCTCTTGCTGTGTTATCATATATGTAAGGAGCATTACTTCCTCTGCTTCTTCTCTGTGCCATAC
>JBNMJR010000165.1:0-6395 GCA_050873925.1 Acetatifactor sp. | reverse complement strand
GGGGGAGTGCAACAGGATACCGGAGTGCTGGACTCCACAGTGGAAAACATGCTGGAAGTGGCGCAGGATGGACGTAATTATGCGGCAGATATCAAGGATAAGGCCGGAAAAATGAAGGCAACGGCAGTGGAAAGTAAGCAGGAGGCAACCCGGGTGATGAAGGAAATCGACACGGCAATGACGGAGTCCATCGCCAACAGCCGGCAGATCCACAGGATTACAGAGTTGACGGAAGAAATTCTGGGAATCGCGGGAACAACGAACCTGCTGGCACTGAACGCATCCATTGAGGCGGCAAGAGCAGGAGAAGCCGGCAGGGGATTCGCAGTTGTGGCGGAGGAGATCCGTAAGCTGGCAGACAGTTCCAGAGAATCCGCCAATAATATTCAGGAAATCAGCAACCGGGTAGTGGAAAGTGTGGAAGAACTTTCCGAAAATGCCACTAAGCTGTTGGATTTCATGAATACCAGAGTCATGAAAGATTACGATGCCCTGGAGGATACCGGCAGGAATTATCACGAGGCTGCGGATCATGTGGATGAAATGATGAATGAGTTCAGGCAGAAGATTGACGAACTATTGTCGGTACTGCAAAATGTCAATACCGCCAATACACAGATGGAGGCAACTGTGGAGGACAGTGCGGACAAACTGTCTGTGGTAGAGAACAATAACCGGGGACTGCAACAGGAGATGAAAGATATTTCCTATGCGGTGGACGATCTGACCGGTGCAGTGGGGCAGTTAAAGGAAAGCATACACTGCTTTACGGTGGTGTAGATCTGAATTGTTACAGAAGGCAAAATAAAATGCACGGGGTTCCCAAGGGGAATTACCGTGCATTTTTGAATGGCTGTGTTTGTCAGGAATTTTCCGGAGCGTGATGCAGCTCCAACGCCAGATAGGAATTGTGGTATTCCTTGCAATAGGTCACGTCCTTGTCAAACCATGCGGGAGGAACGAAAGCCTCTGCCGCCTCCTTGCTTCCGAATTCGACTTCTGCCATGATCAGAGGGGCGAAAGGAGCATCGAAGACATCCAGCTCAATGGTCAGGGAATAATCGGCCGGAGGGGTGGGAAAACCTTCCTTGAAACCGGGATGCTCCAAAGGAATCAGATAACGTCTCTTGGAGATCACACTTCCGTCGGCTTTTTCCCGCAGATGATAATAAGATTCCTCGTTCAGCGGAAGATTGCTCTCGTCTCTGGCCATCATGCCACTGCCTTTGTAAGTAAGATAATATTCATCATCCTGCTTTCTGGCTCTGACCACGGGATTATAATTCAGATACACCTGCTCGATGTGATGAGAAGGATAGCTTTCCAGATTGTCGGGTAAGGATTTCAGGGTAAACTTTCGCTCGATTTCCATAATACTAATGCCTCGCTTCTGTAATTAAGACTTAAAAATACTTCTTTAGTATAACATGATTTCCCTCGAAAATACAGTGGAATCTGCAAATATCTGCCCCTGGGAATTGAATTACGGTTCTAAATTGTGTATACTAATCATAACTGTGCAAAGTCAGAGTGTATGACATGCAAATGAGACAGGAAACAAAACGGAAAGCGAGGGAAAACCATGAGTAAGATAGCGATTTTTCTGGCAAATGGGTTTGAAGAAATAGAAGGTCTGACGGTAGTGGATATCTGCCGCAGATGTGGACTGACCATTGATATGGTGTCCATTACGGAAGAAAAACAGGTGATGGGATCACATAAGATTCCGGTAACTGCGGATATGACATTGTCCCAGGTAGATTTTGGGGAATATGACTGTCTGGTACTGCCCGGCGGCGGACAGGGAACGAAGAATCTGGAGGCCTGTGAGCCTCTGATGCAGCAGATCGATGCTTTTTACAAAACGGGAAAATACATTGCGGCAATCTGTGCGGCTCCCAGTATTTTCGGACACAGGGGAATTCTGAAGGGAAAGAGAGCATGCTCCTATCCCTGTTTTGAGGACCATCTGGAAGGTGCAGCTGTGACAGCAGGCCCTGTGGAGGTGGACGGCAACGTGATTACTTCCCGTGGAATGGGAACTTCCATTCCCTTCGGTCTGGCGATCGCCGGTGTATTCTGTGGGCAGGATAAGGCGGATGCCTGCGCCCACACTATTGTATTTCAGCCGTAAGCAGTTGAAGAGAAAGACGAGGACAGAGAATGAAAAAAGCGTTAATTACAGGAATTACCGGACAGGACGGCTCTTATCTGGCAGAGTTCCTGCTGGAAAAAGGATATGAAGTGCATGGACTGATCCGCAGATCTTCCATCAGCAATACCGGACGTATCGATCATCTGATCCGGGAGGACAAGATCATTCTTCATGGCGGAGATATGACGGATTCTACCAGCCTGGTACGTATTATCGGAGAAGTCAGACCGGACGAGATCTACAATCTGGGGGCTCAGAGCCATGTGCAGGTCAGCTTCGAGGCACCGGAATATGCCGGAGATGTGGATGCACTGGGCGTGTTGCGCATTCTGGAGGCTGTGCGTATGGTGGGACTGGCCGAGACCTGCCGCATTTATCAGGCATCCACTTCCGAACTTTACGGCCGTGTGGAGGAAGTGCCGCAGAATGAGAACACCCCGTTCCATCCCTACAGCCCTTACGCAGTGGCAAAGCAGTACGGCTTCTGGATCGTGAAGGAGTACAGAGAAGCGTATAATATGTTCGCAGTCAACGGCATTCTGTTCAACCATGAGTCCGAACGCCGGGGAGAGACTTTCGTTACCCGTAAGATCACACTGGCAGCCGGCAGGATTGCCTGTGGTATCCAGGACAAGCTCTATCTGGGCAATCTGGACTCCAAGAGAGACTGGGGCTATGCGAAGGATTATGTGGAATGTATGTGGCTGATGCTGCAGCATGACAAGCCGGAGGATTTCGTCATTGCCACAGGAGTACAGCATACCGTAAGAGAATTCACCACATTGGCATTCCGCTATGTGGGAATCGAGCTGGAATGGCAGGGCAGCGGTATCCATGAAAAAGGGATCAACAAAGCCAACGGCAAGGTGGTAGTGGAGGTAAGCGAAGCCTTTTACCGTCCCACCGATGTGGTCAATTTGTGGGGAGATCCGACGAAAGCCCGCACTGTGCTGGGCTGGAATCCTCAGAGAACCAGCTATGAGGAGTTGTGCCGTCTGATGGCAGAGCATGATCTGAAGCTGGCGAAGGCCGAGGCGGTAGTCATGAAGGAAACCGCGGAATAACAGGAGAAATAAAGAGAGGAAGTACTGTAATATCATGGAAAAAGACGCAAAAATATATGTAGCCGGTCACAAGGGTATGGTGGGAAGCGCTATTTGCAGAGCACTTCAGAGAAACGGATATACCAATATTGTTACCCGCAGTCATAAGGAACTGGATCTGTGCAGACAGGATGCTGTGGAGGCTTTCTTCGCACAGGAGAAGCCGGATTATGTGTTCCTGGCAGCAGCCAAGGTGGGTGGCATCAGGGCCAACAGCGAGGCATTGGCGGATTTCATGTATGAGAATATGATCCTGGAGATGAATGTGATTCATGCGGCATGGCAGAATAACTGCAAGAAGCTGATGTTTTTAGGCAGCAGCTGTATCTACCCCCGTATGGCACCGCAGCCCATGAAGGAAAGCTGTCTGCTGACCTCAGAACTGGAGAAGACCAATGAGGCTTATGCACTGGCGAAAATCTCCGGTCTGAAGTACTGCGAGTTCCTGAACAGACAGTACGGAACCGATTATATCAGTGTCATGCCCACGAACCTGTACGGTCCCAATGACAATTATCATCCCACCCACAGTCATGTGCTTCCGGCATTGATTCGTCGTTTCCATGAAGCGAAGGTGTCCGGTGCAAAGGAAGTGGTCTGCTGGGGAACCGGAACTCCTTTGCGGGAATTCCTCTATGTGGATGATCTGGCAGATGCCTGCGTCTATCTGATGAATACTTACAGCGGCAACGAGACGGTAAATCTGGGAACCGGCAAAGAGCTGACTATCCGGGAACTGACGGAGCTGGTGGCAAAGGTCGTAGGTTATACCGGTGAGATCAAATGGGATCCCAGTAAGCCGGACGGAACTCCCAGAAAGCTTCTGGATGTCAGTAAGCTGGAGGGTCTGGGGTACCATTATACGACGGAACTGGAAGAAGGTATCCGTCTGACTTATGAGGATTTCCTCAATAATCCTATGCGTGCGGAACGCTAATGGTTCCGGGCACGGACGGCGCAAGCAGGCAGACGGCCCGGGAAAGGATGAAGTGAACAGAATGAATGATTTTCACAAGACAGCACAGGAGATGCTGGATTTTATAAGAATAAGCCCTACCTGTTTTCATGCAGTGGCCAATATCGGCAGGATGCTGGAGACTGCAGGATTTCAGCAGTTGCGGGAAAACGAGGAATGGAAGCTGAAAAGAGGCGGACGGTATTATACAGAGCGCAATGATTCTTCCGTTATCGCGTTTGCGATTCCGACAAAAGAGGCCGACATCAGGGGCTTTCATATGGCAGCAGCCCACAGTGATTCTCCCTGCTTTAAGATCAAAGAAAAGCCGGAACTGACGGTGGAGGAACATTATCTGCGACTGAATACAGAGAAGTATGGCGGTATGATCCTGTCCACCTGGCTGGACAGACCTCTTTCCGTTGCTGGCAGACTGGCTGTGAAGAACGGAAATGGCATAGAGAGCAGATTGGTCAACATTGATCAGGATCTCTGCGTGATCCCTAATGTGGCAATTCATATGAACAGGGAGATGAACAAAGGTGTAGAGTATAATCCTCAGGTGGATATGCTTCCTTTGTTTGCAGATGCGGCATTTGATACGGCAGAGGCGTCGGAGGCTACAGACGCACAGCGGGATAAGACCACGTTGTCTGGATTGGCAGCGGAGGCAGCAGGAGTGGACGAGAATGCAGTTCTCGGTGAGGATCTGTTCCTCTATACCAGACAGGAGGGAAAATTCCTGGGAGCAAAGGGAGAATTCGTATTGTCTCCGAGACTGGATGACCTGCAAAGTGCTTTTGCGCTGACAAAAGCTTTTACGGAGAGCACTCCTGCAGAATATATCAATCTCTGTGCGGTATTCGATAATGAAGAGGTGGGAAGCGGCACCAGACAGGGTGCGGATTCCACTTTTCTGGAAGATACCTTGCAGCGGATCGCGGAAGGATTGCAGACAGACCACAGCACCTATCTGCGCTGGGTGGCAGACAGCTTTCTGATTTCTGCGGACAACGCTCATGCGGTACATCCCAACCATCCGGAAAAAGCAGATCCAACCAACCGTCCGTACTTAAACGGTGGAATCGTCATCAAATATCACGGCAGCCAGAAATACACCACCGACGGTATTTCAGCGGCCAGGATGAAGGATTACTGTGAACGGGCCAAGGTGCCTTATCAGACCTATGCCAACCGCTCCGACATTGCGGGAGGATCCACTCTGGGCAACATTTCCACTGCCCACGTATCGGTATCCAGTGTGGATATCGGACTGCCCCAGCTGGCCATGCATTCCGCAGTGGAGACTGCAGGTATGATGGATACGGAATATGCGGTACGGGCCCTGAAGGAATTCTGGGGAGAATGATTTCGGCAGCGGGAATTCTTAAAAAAGTATAAAAGCATGGAAACTCTTGAAAGTTTTGTGCGAAAAGTGCATATTTAGAACGCAAGAAAAGATATAAGATAGAAATGAAACGTTACGAAAGAAGGTTGAGACGATGTTTGAAATGAAACCCGAATACTATATTGGAATTGACATGATCGATCAGGAGCATAAGCAGTTGTTTGACTATGCCAACGAAGCTTATGAACTGCTGCAGGAGGAATTTACTCCGGACAAGTACGATCACATTGATGCAATTCTGCAGAAACTGCGCGACTATACCGCAAAGCATTTTGCGGATGAAGAAGCGTACATGGAGTCCATCAATTACAAGAAGATCTTCACCCAGAAGATCCAGCATCAGGAATTCATCAGCAAGCTGGATGAATTTATCGATCATCATGAAGCAGATGCAGAGAACCAGGACGAGCAGATCATGGATATCCTGAATTTCCTGACCGACTGGCTGGTGAACCACATCCTGCATGTGGATGGACAGATTCCCGGGGAGGCATAAGCCCTGACTTTTCCGGAATGATTTCCCACAGGGGACATAAGATGTAGGAAGCGGAAAGTAGTGGGGAGTGCCCATGGACCAGAAACTGGAAAACATCCTGAATCTTGCATTGGAGACCCCGGAGGTGGAACGGGAACAGACGGAAAGTCTGAATGTCGGCTACAGCGCGGAGAACCGCAGCTGGGAGCTGATCGTAAAATATCACGGCAGTCTGGACAGACTGCGGGAACAGAATATTGTGGTGGAGGAGCTGATCGCCGGGTATGCAATCCTTACGG
>JBNMJR010000164.1:0-6418 GCA_050873925.1 Acetatifactor sp. | reverse complement strand
TAATAAGGGTTGGGCAGGAATCTCACATCAAAGACCAGATCAGCGTCTGCGGGGATTCCGTGCTTGAATCCGAAGGACATGACCGTTACCATAAGACTATTGTATTCTTCGTTCTGGACAAAAATACGGTCCAGCTCTTCCTTCAGTTCTCTGACTAACAGATTGGAGGTATCGATGACATAATCCGAATTTTTGCGAATCGTCTCCAGGATCTTGCGCTCCTTGTGAATACCGTCCTCCACTCTGCCGTCTGCTGCAAGAGGATGCACACGTCTGGTCTCCTTATACCGTTTTATCAGAGCTGCATCGTCGGAGTCCATAAACAAAATCTCAAATTTGTAGCCTTTTTCCTTTAATTGCTCCAAAATCCGGGTCGCATCCGTGAAATTCTGATCCGCCCGGACATCCAGTCCCAGAGCTACCTTGCTGATCTCACTGCCCGGCATGGCAATCAGTTCCACGAATTTTTCCACCAGAGATACCGGCAGATTATCCACGCAATAAAATCCGGCATCTTCCAAAAGCTTTAATGCGGTTCTTTTTCCTCCGCCACTCATGCCTGTTACTACTACAAATCTCATATGCACCTCGTTATTCTATCGTAACTATTCAGAACCCCATTCGCAAAATCACCTCTTCGAGGCCTCCTTTTTGCTCATGTGGTTACTTCGCCATATAAATTTGCCATTCTGCGAAGATGCAAGCATCCGCAGAAAACAAATTTACGTGGCTCTGAATAGTTACAGGAATTTGATCTCGGGTTCCAGATCCACGTGAAAGCGCTCTTTCACCCTTCTCTGCACTTCCCAGATCACATCTTTTACATCTTCTGCGGTGGCATTGCCGGTGTTGATAATGAATCCGCAATGCTTTTCCGACACTTTTGCGCCTCCTACGGAGTATCCCCGAAGACCGGCTTCCATGATCAGCTGTCCGGCGAAATGCCCCTCGGGACGTTTGAAAGTACTGCCGGCACTGGGATATTCCAGCGGCTGTTTTTCTCTGCGTCGAAGCGCCAGTTCCTCCATCTTGGCCGCGATCTGTTCCGGATCTCCGGGCTGCAGCCGGAAAGTCACCTTCGTCACGACAAACGGCTGGTTCTGGATCACGCTGGTACGATAGCCGTACTCCATGGTACTGTTGTCCAGCTGCATGATCTCTCCGTTGCGGTTGACTACCGTGACAGTGGTCACCACCTGGCTCATCTCTCCACCGTAGGCTCCGGCATTCATCACGGCTCCGCCACCGATGGTGCCGGGGATTCCCGCAGCGAATTCCAGTCCTGTCAGTCCATGCTCTTTTGCCGCCTTTGCCACCTGACTCATCAGGGCGCCCGCCTCTGCTTCCAGATAGCAGTCTTTTACTTCGATCCGGCTCATATGCTTGCCAACCACCAGAACAATTCCCGCATAGCCCTGATCACTGACCAGCAGATTGCTTCCGTTGCCGATCACGGTATAGGGAACATCCACCAGACGAAGATATTTCTGGATCTTACAAAGCTGGTCTTCGTTCTCCAGATAGACCAGACAGTCCGCCGGGCCGCCGATGCGGAAGGTGGTATGCAATTCCATCGGTTCCTGTAACAGAACTTTATCTGCCGATACAATTTCTTTTAATGCTTCTATCACTGCTGCACTTATCATGTTGTCAGGCTGCTCTTTCTTTTTGTTATAATTATGCCGCGAAAGCCTACTTTAATACCAGTGCTGCCGCGCCGTAGATTCCGGCGTCATTGCCCAGCGTTGCCAGTGCAAATTTTGCCTGCTTGCAGGGGCCGAAAGCACATTTCTTATAAGAAGGCTCTATGTATTTGAATAAAATATCTCCGGCTTTGGATACACCACCGCCGATAACGAAGATCTGGGGATCCACCACATTGGCCACTGCTGCCAGGCCCTTACCCAGATATTCACCGAACTGCTCTGCGATCTCGATAGCTACTTTGTCTCCTGCTTTCACCGCATCAAATACGGTCTTCGCGGAGATTTCACCACTTCTGAGCACGCTGGGCTCATCATCCTTTGCCAGACGTCTGTGGGCCAGACGGGTAACTCCGGTAGCGGATGCATACTGTTCCAGACATCCCTTGTTCTTGCAGCCGCAGACTTCTGTTTCATTGTCCTCAATATGAATATGTCCGATCTCACCGCCGGCACCGTTGGTACCTGTCAGGATCCTTCCGTCGATAATAATACCACCGCCGACGCCGGTTCCCAGAGTAACGGCTACCAGGTTGGAATAGCCCTTGCCGCCGCCCTGCCACATTTCGCCCAGAGCTGCTACATTGGCATCATTTCCTGCCTTTACGGTTACGGGCAGATCCAGTTCTTTTTTCAGGGTCTCTGCCAGATCAAATGCACCCCAGCCAATGTTCACCGCACCGTTGACCATATAGCCGTTGGCGTCCACTGCACCGGGAGCTCCGATTCCCACGCCTACCAGTTCTTCCACGGAGATATTCTTCTCCTGCATTTTGCTTTTGATGGATGCTGCGATGTCCGGCAATACCTTTTCCCCGCCGTTGTCCTTGACTGTGGGAATCTCCCACTTATCCAGCACCTGTCCCTCGTCATTGAAAAGTCCTAACTTGACCGTGGTTCCTCCCACGTCTACCCCAAATGCATATTTACTCATCGTCCTCGTCCTCCTCACGTCTTTTTGCCAGAGAGTTCTGTACACGGGTGTACAGCTCTTTTGCTGCGTTGTATCCCATCTTCTTCTGACGATGGTTGATAGCTGCGGTCTCGCAGATAACTGCCAGGTTACGTCCGGGACGAATCGGAATATTGTGACATACCACCTTGTTCCCCAGATATTCGGTATAATTTTCTTCCAGTCCCAGTCTGTCGTATTCTTTGTCCTTATCCCAGTCTTCCAGACGGATGACAAGATCGATGGTCTGGGTATCTTTTACGGACAATGCACCAAACAGTGCCTTGACATCCACAATACCGATACCTCTCAGTTCGATGAAATGTTTGGTGATATCCGGTGCGGAACCTACCAGAGTATCATCGCTGACCTTACGGAGTTCTACCACATCATCGGTTACCAGACGATGTCCTCTTCGGATCAGCTCCAGTGCCGCCTCAGACTTACCGATGCCGCTCTCACCGGTGATCAGGACACCTTCACCATAGACATCCACCAGTACGCCATGCACGGAAATGCAGGGGGCCAGCTTGACATTTAACCATCGAATGATCTCGGACATAAAGTCAGAAGTAGATTTTTTCGTAGACAATATCGGAATCTGGTGTCGGATCGCCGTTTCCAGGAAAATGGGATCCGGCTTCAGGTCACGGCTGAACACGATACAGGGAATGTCATACGCCATCAGCTTCTCATAAGCTTCCTTACGTGTCTCATCCGTCATGCCTTCCATATAAGTGTATTCCACAAATCCGACGATCTGCAGTCGGGTCGCATCAAAATGCTCAAAATATCCTGCCAGCTGCAGTGCCGGACGGTTGATATCCGGCTGTGTGATCTTCACATGTTTCACATCAATCTCCGGTGTGAGATTTTCCAGTTTCATTTTTTCGATAACACGGGTCAAACTTACACTTGCCATACTAATCTCCATACCTTTCCGCGAAAAACCCGCCCCGGTTCCCCGCCCTTTTCATTATCTTTTAGTGTACCACAGGTTGTCCTGTCTGTGAAGCAAAAAAGGCCACGATTTCCTGTGCCGTGCGCTCATTCATTTCGGGAATTTCCATCAGTTCTTCCACCGATGCCTGCCGGATCTCCTGTAATGACTTAAAGTGTCTCATCAGGGCCTTTCTCCGGGCCGGGCCCACCCCGGGAATATCATCCAGCACGGACTTCACCTGAGTCTTGCTGCGCAGAGATCTGTGATACTCGATAGCAAAACGGTGGGCCTCATCCTGAATTCTGGTGATCAGCTTAAAACCTTCGGAATGGGTGTCTATGGGGAGCTCAATATTATGATAATACAGGCCTCTGGTGCGGTGGTTGTCATCCTTGACCATTCCGCAGACCGGAATGTCGATTCCCAGTTCTTCCAATACGGACAGCGCAATATTCACCTGTCCGCGGCCACCGTCCATCAGGATCAGATCCGGGAATTTCGTAAAGCTTCCGTACTCCTGATCCATCTCCTGTTCTTCCAACTCTTTGCTCTCTTCCATGCCATGGCGGAACCGTCTCGTCAACACCTCCCGCATACAGGCATAATCATCCGGGCCGGAGACGCTCTTGATCTTGAACTTTCGATAATCGCTACGCTTGGGCTTCCCCTTTTCGTAGACCACCATGGAACCTACATTTTCGAAGCCGTTGATATTGGAAATATCGTAGGCTTCCATCCGGGCCGTGCCGGTCAGCGGAAGCTGTAACAGATCCGAGATTTCTTTCACTGCACCGATGGTTCGGCCTTCCTCACGTTTCAGTTTTTCTCTGTCCTGAGACAATACCAGCTTCGCATTCTGTGCTGCCAGTTCCACCAGTTTTTCCTTGCTGCCGATCTTGGGTACCTTCAGATAGACCCGGCTGCCTTTTCGTTCAGACAGCCATTTTTCAATAAGTTCCGCATCCTCTATCTCATATTGCAGCATCAGTTCTCTGGGAATAAACGGTGTCCCTGCATAGAACTGTTTTACAAAATCCTGTAAGATCGCCGGTTTGTTATTTTCCGGCACGTGTGTCATATAGTAATGTTCTCTGCCGATCAGCTTGCCGTCCCGGACGAAAAATACCTGCACAACTGCCTCCGTCTCATCCTGATACAACGCCAGAATATCCTTGTCTTCGCCCACACCCTCCGTGATCTTCTGCTTCTGGGACACCTGGCGGACACTGGATAACAGGTCTCTGTATCTGGCAGCTTCCTCAAATTCCAGTTCCTCCGCCGCCTTGTTCATCTTCTCTTCCAGATCCTTCAGGATCGGGCTGTAATTGCCGTTCAAAAATTCCAGTGCACCCGATACCTGCTGCCTATACTCCTCCTTGCTGACATATCCTTGACAGGGAGCCAGACACTGCTTGATATGATAATTCAGGCAGGGGCGCTCCAGCCCGGTATCCCTGGGCAGCACCCGGTTGCAGGTACGCAGTTGGTACAGCTTGTTCAGCAGTTCGATGGTATCCTTGACTGCCGCAGCACTGGTATAGGGGCCGAAATAGCGGGATTTATCCTTTTTCATGGTACGGGAAAACAGGATCCTCGGGTAGTCCTCTCCCACAGTCACCTTGATATAGGGGTACGTCTTGTCATCTTTTAAGAGGGTGTTGTATTTCGGAGAATTCTCTTTGATCAGATTGTTCTCCAGCACCAGCGCCTCCAGCTCGGAATCCGTCACAATATATTCAAACCGGGCGATCAGTGACACCATCTGGTCAATGGCAGGTCCTCTACCGATATTTTCACGAAAATAAGACCTCACACGATTGTGCAGGTTGATGGCTTTTCCCACATACAAAATGACATCCTTGTCATCCCGCATAATATACACTCCCGGCTTACGGGGAAGCTTTTTCAATTCTTCTTCGAAATTAAACATGGGATACTCCTTGTGATTCATTAATTACAGTATAACAAAGAATTATACTTTGGGACAGAGACAATTCGTGGGAATGGTGGAGAGTTTTCGGCTTTCGAGCTTCATCCATGCCCCATTCGCAGATGCTGCGCATCCGCTCATGGACGGCTTTCGCCGTATAAAATCAAAAATAAGAGCCATTTGCCGTAAGCAAGCTTCCGCAAATGGCTCTTATTTTCAATTTTGCATGGACTCAATGCTTATACCATCTTAAATCCCTTGGCCTTGAGGCAGATTTCTACTTCCTCGGGGTCTGCGGTGTGCAGGATCATGACAGGGGTAGAGGAATCACGGTTGAAGGACAGGTAAGTATAGTCCACGTTGACATTGCTGTCCAGGAGAGCGGTCAGCAGAGTGTTCAATGCACCGGGTTTGTCCTCGATCTCTACGGCCAGAACGTCTACGAAGCGACAGAGATAACCTTTCCCTGTCAGGACTTCTTTGGCCTTCTCGGGGTCGGATACGACCATACGGTTAATACCGTACTCCGCGCCGTCATTGGTAACGGAACCCCAGATATTGATGCCTGCTTCATACAGCGCATTGGTCATGGCCTGCAGGGCTCCTTTTTTATTTTCAGCGTAAATAGATAACTGTTTTAACATTCTGATAATACCTCCTCATTGCGATCTGACTGCCTGTGCAGTCTGTCGGGCACTCCCAACACTTTATTATGATAAAGCATTATTACGAAATAATCAACCCAGAGTTCGCATTTGTACATAAAAATCATATTTTAAGTCATCTTCCGCCAAATGAGCCTTTGACAATTATTGTGACAATATCAAAAACTTTAAAAGAGCATCAGTCATCTGACTAATGCTCTTCATTAATTACTCTATTTTATATAT
>JBNMJR010000163.1:0-6483 GCA_050873925.1 Acetatifactor sp. | reverse complement strand
TTCATAGCTGTCTGCCAGCTCTACCATCTTGCCCAGATACATAACGCCGATACGATCGGAGATATGTTTTACTACGGAAAGATCGTGTGCGATGAACAGATAAGTCAGTCCCATCTGCTCCTGTAATTCTTCGAACATGTTCACAACCTGTGCCTGAATGGATACATCCAGTGCGGAGATCGGCTCATCACAGACAATGAACTGGGGATTTACCGCCAGTGCTCTCGCGATGCCGACACGCTGACGCTGTCCGCCGGAGAACTCATGAGGGTAACGGTTGGCATGTTCGGAATTCAGACCTACTCTCTCCAACATGGAGATGATCATGTCATGGCGTTCTTTCTTATTGGCAGCCAGCTTGTGGATATCGATGGCTTCTCCTACGATATCACCTACTGTCATTCGAGGATCCAGACTTGCATAAGGATCCTGGAATACCATCTGCATTTTCTGACGGTAAGGCAGCATATCTACCTTTACTTTATTCTCGACGTCGAGGATCACCTTGTCATCAAAGGTAATCTTACCGCCGGTGGGCTCATACAGACGTAAAATAGAACGGCCGGTAGTGGTCTTACCACAGCCACTCTCTCCTACCAGTCCGAGAGTCTCACCCTTGTTTACGAAAAAGGTAACATCATCCACGGCTTTTACGAACTTACGGTTCTTGCCCATGCCGCCTGCAGGGAAGTACTGCTTCAAATGTTCTACCTGAAGTAACTTATCACTCATTTGTATTGCCTCCCTCCATCTCGGCTTTCTGGTTCATAAAGCAGTGTGCATAATGGGTCTCGCTGAACTCCGTCTTGGGAGGATTCTCTCTCAGACAGATCTTCATGCAGTTCTTACAGCGGGGTGCAAATGCACAGCCTGCGGGGGGATTCAACAGATCCACAGGGTTACCCTCGATAGGGATCAGCTTCTCATGCTTGGTGCTGTCCAGACGGGGAATGCTCTCCAACAGACCCTTGGTATATTCATGCTTCGGGTTGTAGAAAATCTCATCACAGGTACCGGTCTCCACGATACGGCCTGCATACATAACTGCAATACGGTCACACATGCTTGCCACGATACCCAGGTCATGGGTGATCATGATGATGGCCATGCCCAGTTTGTCCTTCAGTTCCATCATCAGTTCCAGAATCTGGGCCTGAATGGTAACGTCCAGTGCAGTGGTGGGCTCATCGGCGATCAGAAGCTTCGGTTCACATGCCAGTGCAATAGCGATCATGACACGCTGTCTCATACCACCGGATAATTCGTGAGGATACTGCTTCATACGCTTCTCCGGCTCGTTGATACCTACTAAGGACAGCAGTTCTACTGCTCTTGCGTGTGCTTTTTTCTTGTCCGCATCGGTATGCAGACGGATGACTTCCATAATCTGATTACCGATGGTGTATACGGGATTTAAGCTGGTCAGAGGATCCTGGAAAATAATGGAAACTTCTTTACCTCTCATCTTAGAAAAGTCTTTTTCCGTCATCTTCTCCACTTCGTGTCCGTTGAAGTGAAGTTCTCCGCCCATCAGCTTACCGGGATAAGCGGTCAGTCCCATCAGACTGTATGCGGTTACGGATTTACCGGAACCACTCTCTCCTACGATGCCCAGTACTTCACCTTCCTTCAGGTGAATGGAAACATCGTTCAGTGCCTTTACTTCTCCGGCAGGAGTAAAGAAAGAGAGACGTTCATGCTGTATATCTACCAGATAATTGTTATCCATCTTTGTTACTCCTTCCATTAATTCTTCAGCTTCGGGTCAAATGCATCACGAAGTCCGTCACCCAGCAGGTTAAAGCTTAAGATGATCAGACTGATCAGCAGACAGGGTGCAAACAGCAGGTACGGAAATGTGATCATACCGTTGATGGCATCACTTGCAAGGCTTCCCAGGGAAGGCAGGGGAACTGCCACACCCATACCGAGGAAGCTTAAATAACTCTCGGTAAAAATGGAGGAAGGAATCTGCAATGTGGTGGTAACGATCAATGTACCGATACAGTTGGTCAGCAGATGTTTCTTAATAATACGGCCATCCTTGGCTCCCAGAGCCTTGGCTGCCATAACATAATCATTTTCCTTCAGGGTCAGGATCTGGCTTCGTACCATACGTGCCATACCTACCCAGTACAGTAATGCGAATACAATGAAAATACTGATCAGGTTGGATCCTACCGTCTGCATCCATCCGAAACCGGGAAGGGTTGCCAGATTTGCCAACGGCTCCTTCAGGGCAAAAGACAACAGCACGATTAGCAAGAAATCCGGTATCGTATATATGATATCCACGATACGCATGATGATCAGATCCACCCATCCACCGAAGAATGCAGCAATGGAACCCACCAGGGATCCGATTACGAAGATGATGGCAGTTGCGATCAGTCCGACTAACAGAGAGATACGGCTTCCCATCATAACACGGATGGCATAGTCACGACCCATTTTGTCCGTGCCGAGCACATGGGGGAATACCTTTTCTCCTGCTTCCATACGCTCCATTTCCTTCTCGGAGTACTGCATGGGACGCAGGTTCTCACTTCCTTTGATCTGCGTCTTGTAATCGTAGGGGTAAAAAGCAGGCACAATAAAGGAGAAAATCATAATCACAATAATAACGAAGAGGCTGACCATGGCAACCTTGTTCTTGCGCAGTCTGCGGGCACCATCTTTCCAGAAGCCCACACTTTCACGCATGATGACCTGGCTCTGCTTCTCTTCTTCGTTTGCCGGCATAAAATCTTCCGGCTTATATTTTACATGAAAGCTCATAGCATTCGGTTCTTTCATCGGTATCTTCCTTCCTATTACTTCAACTTGATTCTGGGGTCAACGATCTTATATACGATATCTACCAGTACATTCATGATGACCATCAGAGTCGCAAGGAAAATGGTGGTGCCCATGATCATGGTATAGTCACGGTTAATGATAGAGCTTACAAATTCATTGCCCAGACCGGGAATCGTGAAGATCTTCTCTACTACGAAGCTTCCTGTCATAGTGTAAGTCATCATGGGACCTACATAAGTGATAATGGGAAGCAGTGCATTTCTCAGTGCATGCTTGAACAGGCGGAAGAAAGGTTTTACACCCTTCGCCGTAGCGGTTCTCATATAATCCTGTCCCAGAACGTCCAGCATGGAAGAACGCATCAGACGCATGATATAAGCGGTAGGATACAATGCCAGCGCGATCACGGGCATCACATAATGCTTCCAGGTACCGATTCCGTAGGTGGGCAGGATCTTCGCCTTACTTCCCAGAAAATATAACAGCAGCGTACATACAACAAAGCTGGGTACCGCAATACCGCAGGTGGAAATTACGGAGATCACACTGTCCAGTGCCTTACCACGGTGGGTAGCGGCCAGACATCCCAGAGGAATTCCCACCAGTAATGCTACGATAACAGAGATTCCGCCGACTCTGGCAGATACGGGGAACTTGGATACTATAATAGAAGTAACGGTTCTTCCTCTCTGCTTCAGACTCTCTCCGAAATCACCGTGCAGTGCATCGGTCATATACGTCAGATACTGCTGTGACAAAGGCTTGTCCAGACCATATTTTGCCTCTAATGCTGCCTGTGCAGCAGGGCTTACTGCCTTCTCCGAAAGGAACGGACCACCGGGGACCATATTCATCAGGAAAAAGGTGAGTGTTGCTACTGTAAAAATCGTGATCAGCGCCAGGCCGATACGTTTTGCAATATATTTAAGCATCTCTTCAACTCCTTGCTTTTCTTTTGTCCGCGGACATTTATAAAATGCATTTTTTGTATTTGTATACAAGTATACATGTACAAAAAATGTACTTTACTTTTCCGACAACGACTTTTGTTATATTACAACACTTTTTTAAGACTGTCAACTGAATTGCATATGAAGTATCTGCCAGTTCCCACGCTTTTCTTCTCTCTGCACCGGCTCTCATATGTTCGTGTGTCGCGTACATATGTCTGTATATTTATGAAAAACTTTTTCAATAAAAATAGTTTCTGTTTTTCAATTCCTGTATATAGTGAATATTTCCAAGTATATTATGTATATTTACACATTTTGTTTTTGTCCCTTTTTCTTTCTCTCATGTATTTTTCTAAAGTTTTCCCATAAAAGCAGGAGAATTTCCGATACCGAAAATTCTCCTGTTTATACACTTTTTATTTTTTGTAGTTTTCATTTGTTGCGCTGTCACTCAGATTTTGCGAAAAGGTTCCATATAAGCCGCCGCATCCTTTAATCCTTCTTCAATGACAAGCAGTCTGTTATACTTTGCCACGCGGTCACTGCGGCAGGGTGCTCCTGTCTTGATCTGTCCGGCATTCAGTGCCACGGCAATATCCGCAATGGTGGTATCTTCCGTTTCACCGGATCTGTGGGAGATCACAGCCTTGTAACCATTCTTGTGGGCCATTTCCACTGCCTCAAAAGCTTCCGACAAAGTTCCGATCTGATTGACTTTTACCAGGATTGCATTACCGCAATGTAGCTTGATTCCTGCATCCAGACGTTTGGTATTGGTGACGAACAGATCATCTCCCACCAGCTGGATTTTCTCTCCCAGCCGCTTCGTCAGTTCCTGCCAGCCATCCCAGTCGTTTTCATCCAGCCCATCCTCAATAGAAATAATAGGATATTTTTCCACCAGACACTCATAATAGGCGATCATCTCTCCCGTATCCCGCAACACTTCTTCCCCCTTCAGCCTGCTCTCTCCGGGAAAATGATACATTCCTGTCTTTTCATTATATAATTCACTGCTGGCGGCATCCATGGCGATCTTGATATCCTGTCCCGGTACATAACCGGAAGCCTCGATCGCTTCTACCAGGAAATCCAGCACACTTTCCGCATCCGGCAGGTCCGGTGCAAAACCGCCTTCATCTCCCACACCGGTAGACAGTCCCTTTTGTTCCAACAGTTTTTTCAGGTTATGATAGATCTCCGCACAAATCCGTAACCCTTCCGCAAAGGTTTCCGCCTGTACCGGCATGATCATAAATTCCTGAAAATCTACGGTATTTGCCGCATGTTTCCCGCCGTTTAAAATATTCATCATAGGGACCGGCAGAAGTCTCGGAGAAATGCCTCCAAAATACCGATACAGAGGAAGTCCCAGTGCTTCCGAGGCCGCCTTTGCCACTGCCATGGATACCGCCAGCATGGCATTGGCTCCCAGATTGCTCTTATTGTCCGTGCCGTCCGTTTCCCGCAGGATCCGGTCGATACGGATCTGCTCCAGTGCAGTCTCTCCCATCAAGACGCTTGCAATCTTCTCATCCACGTTTTTGACGGCATGCTGCACGCCCAGCCCGAAATATCTGGTCTCACCGTCCCTGAGTTCCACGGCCTCGAACTGTCCGGTACTGGCTCCGGAAGGCACCGCTGCTGTCCCCTGAAAGCATCTGCCGCTCTCTCTGTCTTTCACTGTGACAACGGCTGACACCGTGGGATTTCCTCTCGAATCCAGAATCTCCCTTCCATGTACTTCGACGATTTCCAGATATTTTTCCATAAAAAACCTCCTTACAGGTATACCTACTTTACTTTTTCTGATGTAAGTATGTCCCGTAAGGAGGTTTCTATTCGAATCGGTCAGTAATTAATACTCTTTTCCGGCAAGGATCTCACAGTAATCCTTGTAATTTTTTTCCAGCAATGTGGGTGTATCCAGTCCGTAAGGGCATTTGGACTTGCATCTGCCGCAGTGCAGACAGTCCTCGATCTTGCGCATCTTGGCCTGCATCTCTTCCGTCAGCTGTGCGGCCGAAGGTGCTCTGCGGATCATCAGACTCATGCGGGCGCAGTTGTTGATCTCGATTCCTGCGGGACAAGGCATGCAGTAACCGCAGCCTCTGCAAAATTCTCCCTGCAGTTCTTCCCTGTCATGATCGATCACTGCCTGCAGCTCCGGTGTCAGTGTGGGCGGATTGTCGATGTAGGATAAGAATTCATCCAGTTCACTTTCCCGCTGTACCCCCCAGATGGGAAGTACATTGTCAAACTGTGCCAGATAAGCATAGGCTGCTGCGGAATTGTTGATCAGTCCGCCGGACAATGCCTTCATGGCGATGAATCCCATGCCTGCTTTCTTACAATCCTGTACCAGTTCCAGATCTTTGTCGGTAGCCAGATAACAGAAGGGGAACTGCAAAGTCTCATACAGTCCGCTTTCGATGGCTTCATGGGCCACGTTCAGGCGGTGATTGGTAATACCGATGTGACGGATCATGCCTTTTTCTTTGGCTTCCAGCATGGCCTCATAGAGTCCCGTGCCGTCACCCGGCTTCGGGCAAAAAGCCGGATTGTGAAACTGGTAGATGTCGATATAACCGCTCTTTAGTTTTTCCAGGGAGGTGTGCAGGTCCTTCCAGAAGCCTTCCGCTGTGGTGGCTCCGGTCTTGGTGGCAATGTAAATTTTGTCCCGCATGCCCTCAAAGGCTGCTCCTACTTTTTCTTCACTGTCAGTATAATA